>JAFDDS010000080.1 GCA_019310745.1 Deltaproteobacteria bacterium
GGTTTACTCATGAAGTTACACTTTAAGCGGCCGTTGCCTGTACTCATTACATCAGTTTTTATTTTAGTCTTTGTTTATCTTTCTCCTGCCTGGGCCATCACATGGGCTGAGCAACCCATGCTGGCATGGGAGCAAACTGCTTTGAGGTTCTTTGACAGGGATGATTACGATAAGGTCATCGACCTGGCCAAGGAGCAGGACAGGGATCCAAACAGAAACGCAGCTCTTCTTGTTTACTTCAGTCATGCTCAGAAGTATTATATGGACCGGAATCGGGCCTCAGCCATTCACTACGAACAGCAATACCATGCGTTATTAAATCGGCTTTCAGGGACAAATCTTGCAGTACTCACGCGATTGGTAGCTATGCCGCAGATGTCCTGGAACAAGAAGATTAACAAATCATTTCTTGATGCCGCCTTTGACAGAGCAGGGAGGGATGAGCATCTGGGTGCCATCCTCTTTTACCTCGAAGGCTCAGATCCATATATCACAAAAGGGGCAATCAAAGGATTGCATGCCATTTTGCAACGCAAGCGTAATATCGTGATGAATGGAGGCACACTAAACGAAACCGACCGAGACTGGATGAGCGATAAGCGCCTGTTACGACTTCTCATTAAAATTACAGGGCAAGCCGTCAATCCTATCACAGGATTTATGTCTAAGCTTCCAGCCATTGTACGTAAGAAAACAATGGGCGGTGCCCCTGCCTGTTTGGCATTGATTGAGGATCCAGCCCTGTCCATGTTGCGCGACGCAGCCAGTTATGGTAATACGAATGCGGCTGCCACTATCCAGCTAATTCAGGATGCAAGGGGTGCTCGTCTCGCTAGGTACCCTAATAGTACATGGTACAGCGCCACAGGTAAGTGAAAAAGGTAAACATTCAGGGGAATGACCTGGTGAGGGAGCATGCTCGGTCTACCACCTTGAGACTCTATTGTTATACGAGAGGGGTATACCAATTGATATGAAAAAATAGATCTATAGTGTGCATGCACTTACCAGCTTCCCTTATGCCATATCATGTTGCCCTATCTAAAGAGATCCATCCAAAGAGCCTGGATCTCTCAGGAATTAAAAAGGAAAGGCTTATGCATAGTGTCTTGACCCTTGTGAGATTACAGGTGGCGGAACAGTTATCTTTGAAATTTCTGCTATAGACTAAATTTGTGCTTATCTAGATGTTTAAAGGATTGCATTTTATCAAAATAACCTATTTTTAGCAGATAGAAAAGGAAGGCATTGATGTTTTTCTTTATTGGTGGGATTCAGCCTAAAACTGTCCTTATTGATAGACAGGTAAGGCCATGCCCTGCCTGTGGCCACTTTGAGATCCATCAAAAGAGGGTGGACCATTACCTGAGCCTGTTTTTTATACCGCTCTTTCCTGTGAAAAGAGGCACCTCATTTTTAATCTGTGAAAAGTGCAATACTATCCTGAATGAACACGGCTACAGTACAGGTGCTGAACGGCCAATGCAGGAACAAAGATGCCCCTCCTGTGGAAGAAAAGTCAATCCGGATTTTAGCTTTTGTCCTTACTGCGGAAAGGCTCTTTAAGGTTAGTAATGTCCGTAGCCAGTTGTTAGTAGTTTGTTGTTCCCATTGTGCTCATATGAGTAGAGCCACACAACCATCTTTTCTTTGTTTTCAACGGACAACTTACGACAATCAACCAAGATCCTTAAAAATTGCATCTATTTCTTCCTGTTGAACATCAAAGACTACATCATTCGGGGGAAGCTTTTCGGTTCCCATGAATCCAGGCAGTCTATTTTGAACATCTGTCCAGCCTGCTGCGCGGTTAAAGGCCATCTCCTCCCTGATGGTATCGATGCCGATATTTATTACATCCTCTTCTTTGAGATTCTTTCCGTACCTGGCATTGAGTAGTTTCGCAAGCACCTCGTATATAAGCTTTCTCTTTGCGGGCAGGGCGAGAAGGCAATACCCAGCAGAGTCAATGGTAGCACTCAGTATCTGCGCATCGCGAGATCTTTTTACTTGACCCTCATTTGATAGCGAATCACTGTAATCAATGCCTGCCGTATGATCTGCACCCATAGGTGAAGTACAATACGTTACTCCCACTGCTTTACAGGCCCTTGGATCATGGGCCGGGAAAGCCTGGCCTTTGGAGACTGGAACTCTATTAAGGCCGAGATATTGGGCTGTGAAGGCAGTGCCCTGCCCTACAATCTTACCAATAGGTGAACCCTCTCTCAGTTCTTTTAATATCCCTATTACCTTTTGATCATCTCCAAGCTCAATAACCCCAGCCTCCATTAATTGAGCAATGGCACTTCCCACCTCGATTGTATCAACACCTAACTCGTCACACATCCTGTCCATTTTGGCTACTGCATCAAGATTCGTAATACCTAAATTGGTGCCAAGCATAGCAAGGGTTTCATATTCCAGTGCTGAGGTGAGATGCTGGCCGTCTTCTCCATTGAAGACTATAGAACATTGAACAACACAACCGGGCATGCAACCATGCATCCTTCCCCCTCTGCTTTGATTGACCTCGGAGATGGTTTCACCATAGATATTCTCTATACCCTTAACCGGCCCTCCATGATAGTTCCAGCTGGGCATACTTCCAAGCTGGCTTAAGAATTTGATTCCATTTGGTGTTCCGAACTTAGAGAATGACTGGGAGCCTTTATCCTGTTTCAGCACTTCGATGAGATCCCTTACTGTCTCTTTAAATTTCTCTTTGTGGAGAGGCTCAATAGCTTTGGTTTCTTTTGCATTGATTACAATAGCCTTTATTCCCTTTGATCCCATAACAGCACCAAGACCACCCCTTCCTGCATGACGAGATGGCCTGCCATCCTGATCCGTAATAGCAATGGTCGATGCAGCCATTTTTTCCTCCCCTGCAGGCCCAATGGAGATAACTCCTATCTCTTTTCCATATTTATTTTGAAGTGCAGTAACGAGATCATAATTCATTTTTCCTCTTAAATCAGGGGCTTTAATGATCTGTGCTCCTTTGGGATCTATATAGATATAATAGGTTTGATTTTCCTTTGGCAATCCCTGGATAATAATTGCCTTGATACCTAAGCGATCGAGCTTCTGTGCAGCAGTACCACCGGCATTAGATTCCTTAATAGTATTAGTCAATGGGCTTTTGGCACCAAAAGAAATCCTCCCAAAGGATGGGGCCATAGTTCCAGCCAGAAGACCAGGCGCTACCACAAGCTTATTTTCATGGCTTAAGGGATGGGTTATTGCTGGAACCTCTGCATTTAATATCCTGGCACTCAAACCTCTTCCACCAAGCAGCTGATAGTTTGGAGGAGAATTCTCCATGGTGACTTTAAGCTCCGCCATATCAATTCGCATTATTGTATTCATTGTGACCTTTCTAAAATTTAAAATTACTTCTGAGCGAGACTGCTCAGGTACTCATCCCACTCAATAGGTAAAAGATACTTCTTTTTATTGTTACAATCCTTACACGCAGGCACAAGATTACCTTTTGTGCTTTTTCCACCTCTAATAAGTGGCACAATATGGTCCATGGTTAATCCCCTTGGATCAAAATGCCGCCCGCAGTAATAGCAAGTACCTGAAGAGATCTTTCTTTGCCACCATGCAGATTGTCTTAGTTTCCTGGCACGTTGCTTCTCTCTATCTATTTCTCTTTTATCTATTTGAGAGTCAAAAGAGATTGGATTTACTCCTTGTTATAGAGTACTTATTACAAAAAGTGATTAAGGAATCCATGGATCGAAAAATTTTTATATCATATCTTTATTTTTTTCGCTAAATAATCTTTATTCGTTTTCAGCAGCACAAATTGATATGTGCTGATTACTAATACATACATCTCTCTTACCGTGCAATTTTACTTTGATGTTAATGTTTTTTTCTTAAGGATATTTTTTCATAATATAGGGGCCAAATATGAAGATCGCAATATCTTCAGAAGGTACCGATCTAAAAGCCCAAGTAGGCCATAGGTTCGGGGGTTCACCATACCTGATTATCGTTGATCTCGGCACCGGTAATTTTGAGGCAGTACCAAATCCTGGCTCTTTGAACCAGCACGGGGCAGGTGTGCAAACGATTGTGCTTATTATCAGTAAAGGTGTAAAAACAGCACTGACAGGCTATTGCAGCCCTACTGCCCGCAGACACCTCGAAGCCAACGGGATAGAAATCTTTACTGGACTAAGTGGAACAGTCAAAGAGGTTTTAGAAAGCTACAAAAAGGGTGAAATTCGAAAAACTGAGGCAGCCACAATTGAACATGAGCCGGAAAAACGCGTAGTTGACAAGGCTATTTTGATTCACGCGATGAAACGTTCTGGTAATCAGTTTACTTCTATGTTGCCCATATTTTTGGGTGTGGTGCTACTTATAGGTTTACTCAACACCTTTGTTTCAAGGAATTTTCTTGCCGCACTATTTTCAGGAAATCCAGTGTTGGATACCCTTTTAGGAGCATTTTTTGGTAGCATTCTTGCCGGAAATGCCATTAATAGCTATATTATCGGGGGAGAGCTGTTAGAATATGGAGTAAGCCTTTTTACTGTAACTGCTTTGATTATCACGTGGGTAACGGTCGGTCTTGTACAGTTGCCTGTTGAGATAGCAGCATTAGGCAGGAGATTTGCCCTCCTCAGAAATGGTATCTGCTTTATACTTTCAATACCCATTGCGATTATTACGGTATTTATCGTTAACCTTGTTACTCGGTGAGTTCTGTGAACAGGGGAAGCGCTAAAAAATTGAAAGGTAAAAAAGACTCCGCGCGCATGTTCATTTTTCCTGTGTGCGTGTTGGCATGCTATGGGATACTTTGCGCCATCGAACCACATAAGGCATTGATTGCTATGAAAACCAGCGGCAACCTTTTGCTCTCCATTGCCCTACCACTTGTCCTCGTCTTTGTGATAATGCTTGCGTTAAATCTCTTTGTA
>JAFDDS010000081.1 GCA_019310745.1 Deltaproteobacteria bacterium
ATAGGTGCGAAAATAGGCATTTACAAAATGGTCAGAAGCAGCCTTCGAAGCTGAGTAGGGGCTTGAAGGATCATATGGTGTATTCTCTGTGAAGTAGCCTTTCGTGCCAAGACTCCCGTAGACCTCGTCAGTTGATATGTGCAGAAAACGAAATTCCTCAGGCCTTCCTATGTTTTTCCAAAATTTAAGACCTTCGTCAAGCAATCGGAAAGTGCCCATAATATTTGTTTCCAGAAACTTCTCAGGCCCTAGAATGGATCGATCCACATGAGATTCAGCTGCAAAGTGAATAATCCCTTCTATGCTTTCCTCAGAAAGTATCTGTTTAATAAGAGAGGTATCGCCTATATCACCATGGATAAAGCGATACCTTTCTGCCTCCTCTGAAGCAAAATCTTCGAAGTTGGCGGGGTTTCCTGCGTAGGTAAGTGCATCCAGATTAACGATACGCCAATGTGGCCTAATAGCAAGGGCATGACGTATGAAGTTTGTGCCGATAAACCCAGCACCACCGGTAACAAGAATATTCATAGAAGCAGTACTATTCATCACTTATTGAATAGGATTTTATCTTTCATGTAGAATAAAAATGTTCTCTATTCCTCTATTATTTCTTGTGCTTTTTTCCACTGTTCCGCCAAAGCATATTGCTTGATTTTCCTTCTGAGTTCTTCGAAGTTTATCTGATCAGATGCAATTTTTACCATACCGGCAATATCCCTCAAATGCTTTTCTGAACCTCCCTCACAATAATATTCCAGTTTGCGCAGAATAACATATTCCGGTGGTGCTAACCAAACTGGCTCCCCTTCCAATTCAATCCTCCTCAAATTAGACATAGCCCAGTGATGAAGTTTATCTTTACCCAAGATATAAACGTCAGCCTTAAAACCTGTTTCATGATGAATGATGTTAAAATGACCATGTAGCTGCCTTCCAGTCTCAAGCTTAATGACTTCAACAGGTGGACAATAAAATTCATCTAGTGGAAAGGCTTCTACAATCTCTTCGGCTTTTTCCTTACTTAATTCTACTACTAAGTCTATATCGTGGGTCAAACGAGGCTCACCATAGATAATACTTGCAACAGCACCAGTGACCATGTAGCGAATGCCAATAGCATTCAGACGGCTAATGAAAATCTTAAAAAGATTATGTTCTGGCATACAGGAAAATTTCTCGAACTCTATTGTTAATCTTCTCTTCAGCCCAATCCGGATTCTGGGCTTTCAAACCAGCTGCCTTTAATTGCCTTGCAGAATAGTACAGCATTTGGGCAACTCTAAGTTTCTTCTCAGGCTCCATTGCCTGGAAAATGCGTTCTTGTTCAGGATGCATCTCGATTGCTGAGTTTATTTAACATATTGAGAGCTTTGCATAACTCATATTTTTGTAACGAGGATGGGTTTTTCTTAGGGTGATTAAAATTGTTAGGGTTTGTAAAGATCTCACAAACAGGGGAGGGAGTTCATTATCATTTTTTTCTCTTTCCACATTACATTTTCGCTCTTACACTACAATTGAAGATTACCGAACTTTAATATAATACTTAATACCCGCAAATATCGCAGGCCCAATACCCTCGACCTTTTTTATATCTTCAACATCCTTAAAAAGCCCGTAAGTCTCTCTAAATCTGTAGATTTTAACTGCTGTAACAGGGCCAATGTTGGGCAAACGTACCAAATCTTCAAGGTTGGCAGTGTTAATGTTGATGGCTGTTGGTATTCCCTCTTTTGTTTGATTGAGCTTAAACCGGTAGTAGTGCTCTTCAAGGCACTTCCGAGTAGTCTCGATGTTTTCAGGCTTCAACCAGGTTTCATCGCTAAATGTACCCAGGCAATATATTAATTGGTTAATGTCAATATGACCATTTATATCCCTATAGGCACAGTGCCGTACCTTTGTTCCATCTTTTTTAACTTCTATCATTGTAAAGGATGAATCAGGTAAGGATTTAATCTTAGTGACAGGCCATCCCTGGGAATAGGCACAGTATGGTAAGATAAATATAAAAAATAATATGCAAACAATATACGCCTTTCCAATATTTTTAATCATACAATGCCTCTCTATTAACAATTACAACGTTATTCCACAGTGATCCTATCTTTATTTAACTTAAAGGTTTTGGGCCCTATGCCCTTAACTTTCATGATATCCTTAGGCAGCACAAATGGACCATAGTTCTCGCGATACTCTACAATTCTTTTACCTATTTTGGGACCTATTCGCTTAAGTTGGGTGAGCTCCGCTATGGAAGCTTCATTTATATTTATTTTTTTCATCTCCTTTGCTGATAACAGCGGTGCTAAGCATATGCTAAAGACAATTATCACGATCAATAGGAAAATTTTTCTATAATGCTTCATTATACACCTCCCTTTATGAGTTCAGTTTCTTTGAACTTTTATTCTACTCAAGCATAATAATTTTTTCTTGTGGAATATTTTTTTCCACAAGCTTTTTAACCATATGCTCTTTTGTTTCTAAAGCAGTTAGAATAATGCTATCAAATTCGAGGTTTTTCAACTCCGATGTCGATCTAATAGTAAAATCTAAAAATTTTGTTCCCTTCTTTACATCGTCCACCACACCGACAAGTTTAATATTGGTTGCTTTCAAGGATACAAAGGTAATTTCAGTCAGATCACTTACACCATAGAAAACCACCTTTCTTACGTTCCTTTTTTCAAGTTCATTTAGCAAACTCTCAAATTTTTTGAGAGCCTCTTTGTATAAACTTAAAGAATGCTGGATAAATTCGTAGGTAAGCCTACTTTTTTCTGCAAAACCCTGTGGCGTGAGGATATACTTTACTCGATTTCTGGGGATACTCGTAATTTTCACATATCCCTTCTTTGCTAAGCGCTTAACAAAGGAGTTTGCAAGCCCAAGGGAGATATTAAGCTTTTTTGCCAGATACCTCTGGCTTGGGCTATGGGTATTGCCTATTTCTTCAAGTATTTGAAGAGATTTAAGTTCTTGTGGGTCCATCTTAATGTGCAAAGCGGATGAGCGCAAAGCGCATAGGGCAGTCGCAGCTCCGCTCCTTGAGTTACAGATAGGATTGAATATAACTTATTGATATTAATGAAAATAATAATAACTTTATTGAAACAGAGTAGCGTTCAGAATATGAACATTTCTTCTGGCAAATGTCAAGCAAAAAACAGGAGTGTTCGAAATGAGGTAAAACATTATCACGCGTGTTTGCGACTTGTCTGGAACAATCTTCTATATGTGGGCATTTATAATTGGAATACGGCCCGGCCTGGCGAGAATTCTCTGTAATTAGCCGCTATTGCGATAATATTTTGTCTGTTGTATCAGCTGAACTCCGGCAATACAAATCGTTCTGGGTTAGGGAATGATGGAATATAAACTCAGCGAGTTGTAGAATCACCGATACATTTAATCATGCTCTCCAATCCAATATAAGCCAGATCTTTTGCTGTAAGCCATTTACCTCTACTTTTTATAAAAGTTGAGAGATCAAGTAGATTCTCTGATAGAGATAGTTGCGTCTTCTTAAAACTATCCTTCCAGAGGATAGAACCGGTATCTGTACTTATAAGATGAAGATCGAAGGCTACAGAGGCGGGAGACTCAACGCCATATTCTGTTCCTACCCTCTCTGTCCAGCGATAAATGTATCCGAATAACACTGCATCTGATGAAAAGGATTTACCTGTCTTTTGTAGCATGTCTTTTATGCCAATGGTTATGTTTTGAGAAAGAATAGTTGAATACACTCCTTTTGCCTGTCCAGGTGGAACGAGAGTATATTTTTGATTCTTCTCCAGACAGTTGAACAGAGAAACAGTCATTGTCTCTGCCACGTCACCTGATACAGGTTCTGCCATGAATGTTGCTCCACTGATAGGACATCGAAAAAGAGAAGGTCCCTCTTCCTCTGAAATGGCAGGTTTAAACCCTACAACAACAATGTTTTCAATCGTCAGAGGAAAAGAGCTTTTCTGTTCACATGTGTAATTGGATATATGACAGCTAACAATCAAGATCAGGGTAAAAAAAAGAAAAATAATCTTAAGGAGCTTATTAAGAGAAGATAAACATTTATTATAAAAGGCCTTTTGTGGATGGGACATCATCCAGCCTTTCTTCTTTTTGAGAGGCTTGATCTAACGCTCTTGCAAAGGCCTTAAAAATTGCCTCAGCAATATGATGTGCGTCACTGCCAGATATAAGTTTAATGTGCATGGTAATACCTGCATAATTCACCAGTGACCTAAAGAATTCTTTCAAAAGGCCTACATCAAATTTTCCTGCCATGCTCTTTTTTAAGGGGACCTTGTATGAAAGGTACGGTCGGTTTGAGATATCAATTACTACCTGCACCAGGGACTCATCCATGGGAACCGTGGCCTGCCCATATCTTTTAATTGCCTTCTTGTCTCCTAAGGCTTGATTTATAGCCTTACCCAGACATATGCCTAAATCCTCAACAGTGTGGTGATAATCAATCTCTATGTCTCCCTTCGCCCTGACATTAAGCTCCATGAAGCCATGAGCTGCCATCAATTCAAACATATGGCTAAGAAAAGGGATATCAATATCGATAGATGAGAGGCCCTTTCCGTCGAGATTTAGCCCTAATTGGATATCTGTTTCACGTGTCTTTCGCTCAATATCTGCATCTCGTTTCATTTAACATATCCTCATCTTTGAAAATGGTGGTGGAGATGAGGGGAATCGAACCCCTGACCTGTACGTTGCGAACGTACCGCTCTCCCATCTGAGCTACATCCCCACTAGCATACTTAAACACTCAACTTTTAGCATTCGTGTTACCTTTATAATCTTGCATTTTTTTCTTTTGGATTCAAGCCTAAATAAAAAACAAAGAAGAATTTATGTAGCTTTCTTTATAGATTTTTCGTTTAATTTGATAGATGCCATCAAG
>JAFDDS010000082.1 GCA_019310745.1 Deltaproteobacteria bacterium
AAAAAGAAGACCTATGTTAACTGGTGTGACCTCTGTAAGACAGTGTTAGCCAACGAACAGGTTGTCGATGGATGCTGCTGGAGACATCCTGATCAAGAGGTTACCTTAAAGGAGATGGACAGTTGGTTTCTTAAAATTACAGACTATACAAAAGAATTGCTAGATTATTGTGATAAGCTTCCAGGGTGGCCAGAGAAGGTGCTCACCATGCAGAGAAACTGGATAGGGGAGAGCCATGGAGCTATTTTAAGGTTTCCAGTAGTTGATTCTGATCGTGTTATTGAGGTCTTTACAACCCGACAAGATACGATTTTTGGTGCAACCTTTCTTTGTTTTGCCCCAGAACATCCATTTATTAAGGAATTAATAAAAGGCATGCCACAAGAAAAAGAGGTAAAAGAATTTGTTGAAAGAATTCTCAAAGTAGACACGTTTATGAGGACAGCTGATTTTACGGTCAAAGAGGGAATATTTACCGGAAGCTATTGTCTTAATCCTGCAACAGGAGAGCAGATACCTATCTATGTAGCTAATTTTGTCCTCTATGAGTATGGAACAGGTGCGATTATGGCAGTCCCTACCCATGATCAGAGAGACTTTGAGTTTGCCAAGAAGTATAATTTATCTCTCAGGGTTGTCATCAAACCGAAGGATACAGATTTGAATGAAGAGGAAATGACCGAAGCATATGTTGATGAAGGGGTTTTAGTAAACTCTGGTCCATTTAATGGGATGCCAAACATGGAGGCCTTAGACTCAATAATTGAGTATCTGGAATCAAAGGGAATGGGCTATAAAACGATAAATTACCGCCTGAAAGACTGGGGAGTGAGCAGACAGAGATATTGGGGGGCACCTATACCTATTATTTATTGTCCACAGTGTGGCGCCGTTCCCGTGCCTGAGGATCAGCTACCAGTGTTACTCCCACTTGATCTGGACTTAAAAGAAGGAGGAAAATCGCCGCTTCCACATGAGACTTCTTTTTATGAAACGACATGCCCGCAGTGCGGACAAAAAGCAAAAAGAGAGACAGATACCATGGATACCTTTGTTGAATCATCATGGTATTTTGACAGATTTGCATCTCCAAGGTATGAGAATAGCATCTTTGATAAGGAAAAGGTAGCTTACTGGATGCCTGTGGATCAATATATCGGCGGTATTGAGCATGCCATACTGCATCTCCTTTATTCCCGGTTCTACACAAAGGTCCTTAGGGATATGGCGTATCTAAAAATAGATGAACCTTTTACCAATCTCCTGACCCAGGGCATGGTATGTAAAGAGACCTTCAAGTGCCAGGAGCATGGGTACCTTTTTCCTGAAGAGGTAAAGGAAGGCAGATGCGCTTATTGCGGCAAAGAGGCACAGATCGGGGGCTCTGTAAAGATGTCCAAATCTACCAAAAATGTGATCGATCCACAGAAACTTGTTGATCGATACGGTGCAGACACAGTGAGGATGTTTTGTTTGTTTGCATCCCCTCCTGAGAGGGATCTCGAATGGAGTGACGAGGGTGTAGAGGGTGCGTGGAGATTTCTCAATAGGGTATGGCGTATGGTTTTTAAAAATAGGCAAACCCTCTCTAACGCACAACCCTATGATGCAATTCAATCCCTTTCACCTGAATTACACAATATTCACCGGAAGACACACCAGACTATAAAAAAGGTGACAGAAGATATAGAGAATAGGTTCCATTTTAATACTGCCATCAGTGCGGTTATGGAACTTTTCAATACGGTAAATCAGTTTATCAGTAATGGGAAAGAAATATCTGAGCTCGCCTTCTCTGTTATTAAAGAGGCAGTGGATACCATGACAATACTCTTACATCCTGTCGTACCACATATTACAGAGGAGCTATGGAGGGCCCTTGGTTATAGTGATAGCCTGGCAATTGTTTCCTGGCCAACGTACCGAGAAGATGCCCTTAAGAAAGAAACGTGCGTAACTGTTATTCAGGTAAATGGCAAGCTAAGGAGCAGAATAGAGATACCCGTTTCATTAAATGAAAAGGAGATTCAGGACCTGGCCCTTAAAGACAAACGGGTTCAGCATTTTATACAAGGCAAAGAAATAAAAAGGGTAATCGTTGTTCAGAAAAGATTGGTTAATGTAGTGGTATGATTGGATTATCCATTACCTAAATCCCTCGATTCATAAATACGTCATCGAATTTATGAACCGATGGACTAAGTCATATAAACATATTCAAGGACTATGGAAAGGTTGTAATGCAAAATTTAACTCCGGAGAATGTCCTAACCTCTTTACATAAGGGTGCTTTCGCACCCTTTTATCTATTTTATGGTCCTGAAGATTTCTGGTTAGAGATGACTCTTGATACAATCAAAAAAGATTTTATACCTGAGGAAGTCAAGGCATTTAATTTAGAGACACTTTATGGTGGTGAGGTTTCTGCCCAAGAGATACTCAACAGAGCTCATATTGTTCCTTTTATGTCTTCCCACAGATTGCTCATAGTGAGGGGAACTGAGAACTTTACTAAAGACGCATATCAACAGTTTCTTTCCTATATGGACAATCCAGTTGATTCTACTTGTATTATTTGGATATCAAGCACAACAGATTTGACAGGGGCTTTTTACAAAAGGTTTAAGGAACTTGGCAAGGCAGTAAATTTTAAAAAGTTATCCGAACGGCAGGTATACAACTGGTTACAAAAGAGGGCAAAGGAGTTAGAGTTAGATATTGATAAAGAGGCATCATCCTTTATTTATCAAATAGTTGGGAGCAGCTTACGGGACCTTTTTAGCGAGATATTCAAACTTTCCCTGAGGTATCCACATTCCCAGATAGGGGTAAAACAAATAAAGGAATTGACTACCTTTAGCAGGCTTTTTACAGTTTTTGATCTAGTAGATTATGTGTCTAAAAAGGATGCTGACCATGCGATAGTTGTTTTAAACAAGCTTTTTGAAACACAAGGAAGGGATGCAATTACATTATTAGGCCTTTTAGGGATGCTGGCGAGACAAATTAGGTTAATTTTGAAAGCAAAGTCAGGGATTACAAAAGGAGGAGGGAGGATGGGAGCGATAAAAAGATTACAACCTCTTCCCACTTTTGTGATCGAAAAGTATTTGGCTCAGGAAAGATTCTGGCAGGAAGAGGAGTTAGAGGATGCCTTACACAACATATATGATGCTGATGGCTTGATCAGGACTGGCTCGAGGGGGGATCTTGTTTTAGAGAACCTAATTTTTCTTCTTTGTTTTCCTCAGCACTTACAATAGCAAGTTTGTTTACCTGACGGGTCAATCTGGAGATTTTTCTGCTTGCTGTATTTGTGTGTAGAACACCTTTGGATTGAACCTTTTGGAGTGTGGAAATGGCCTTATTAAGAGATAGATTTGCATCTTCGATCTTTTTATTAGCTATGGCGAGCCGTAGCTCTTTGACTGCATTTTTAGCCATGGTTTTGTATCCCGCATTCCTTAATCTTTGCACTTTGCTTTGCCTATCTCTTTTGATAGCAGATTTATGATTTGCCACGTGTTTACCTCCTATAAAATAGAGCATCTATCAAAAAAGGCTGCTTGATAAAACTTTATATAAATTTTAAGATCTTTATATAAAAAAATAGATTGTATGAGACCTGCACCCTTTTTTTAAAGGGACATTAAACTAATCCTGAAACTGTGTCAAGGTTTTTCATGAATGAAAATGATCTTGTTACAAGGGCAGCCGGGGTAGTCGGTATTTTTACCTTCCTAAGCAGGATTATGGGATTGGTAAGAGACATACTCATTGCCAATTTCTTTGGCTCTGGTATGTCTGCAGATGCATTTTTTGTTGCCTTTCGGATCCCCAATCTTTTGAGGAGACTTTTTGCAGAAGGTTCGCTCACTGTATCCTTTATCCCTGTCTTTACGGAATATTTACAGAATAAATCAAGAGAAGAGGCCTTTTTACTTGCACGGGTTGTTTTAACGTTTCTTGTTTGTATTGTAACAGTTATTACAATTCTCGGCATTATCCTTTCTCCGGTAATTGTGAGAGTTATCGCTCCGGGCTTTGGGGGTATGGGTGAAAAATATGCCCTCACTGTTCTTTTGACCCGCATTATGTTTCCCTACATATTTTTGGTTAGCCTGCTTGCACTTTTTATGGGTATCCTTAACTCTCTTAAGCATTTTTCAGCCCCTGCCATAGCACCTATCTTTTTAAATCTATCAATGATTACTGTTCTTATTTTCATGGTTCCCTCTATGAAAACACCAACAGTAGGCCTTGCTCTCGGTGTAATTGTGGGGGGGGTTATTCAGATGGCACTCCAGATACCTTTTTTGATGAACAAGGGTCTCTCTTTTGCACCGAAATGGAACATAAGGCATCCAGCCTTAAAGAAGATTGGTATGTTAATGCTTCCAACCATCTTTGGTTCAGCTATTTATCAAATCAATCAACTCATTGGTACATTGTTAGCATCTCTCCTTAAAGAGGGCAGTGTCTCATATCTCTATTATGCTGATAGACTCGTCCAATTTCCTCTTGGTGTTTTTGCAATAGCAATCAGCACAGCTGTTTTACCATCTCTTTCAAGAGAGGCGGCAGAGGGGGATATTTATAGATTAAAGCAAACACTTTCGCATGCCCTAAGACTTACTATGTTTATCACCATACCAGCAATGGCAGGATTAATTGTTCTGAGGCAACCAATTATTGCGCTATTATTTCAAAGGGGTGCCTTTACCTCATTTACCACAATAATGACTGCGCAGGCCCTCCTTTATTATTCTATTGGGCTTTGGGCATTTGCTGGCCTTCGGGTGTTTGTATCAGCATTTTACTCGCTGCAAGATACCAAAACCCCCGTGAAAGTGGCAGTAGTGGCTATGATTGCAAATATCGCCTTTTCTCTTGCTTTAATGGGTCCCTTAAAGCATG
>JAFDDS010000083.1 GCA_019310745.1 Deltaproteobacteria bacterium
CACCCATCACACGTGGTATACCCGACAACTTCAACTTCCATATCCTTGTAACGGCTGAAGGCACCTTCTCTGTTCCTCAATGATCTAAAACACTTACCGCCAGCACACCTGCGGTAGCGGTCACAAATAATTATACCAATCTTTGTTTTCTTTTCCATGTCATCTCCTTAGGTTAACAAACATATAAAACATAGTATTACGTATCAAATATCTTTGACGGCCATGCAAACAGAACACAGAAATAACAGATCCATGTGTTTATTCTATGTGGTTAACAAACTTCACCATTCTTATTAGAATATCTTTTAATAGATCCTCTGGCAAAAGTCCCACCTCTGATAACCCACAATCGAAATCTTTTGCAAGTTTTATTATTGTAAGCTCTATGTCTCCCTCTCTTTTGTAGGTATCTATCATCTCCTTTCGAAAATCTTTGGCCTCTTTTTTAACTCTTTCACAAAACTCAATGCCCTCAGGTGGTGTGAGGGCCCCAAAGTGTTCTAAGCAGACAGTCTCTGCGTTAACGTTACTGAGTTTTTCAATGCTGGCCTGAAAATCATCGTAATTCGAGCTGCCCATAGGCATGATTCTTTCTTCTGTCAGGGACCCAATGCTATCAGAGGGAAAAAGGGCATATTCTCTGGGGAAATAGGCAGCTATACTGCATACAGAATGGCCTGGGACGTCAATAATCTGAAGTTTTACCCTATTTCCAAGGTCAAGCTCCATTCCACCATTAATAATACGATGAATAGGAAAGCCTTCTTTTACACAATTGAGTGGTTCAATCTGACCAGCACCATGTGCTGTCTTTACCATGGAGTTGTTATAGTCCTGTATTACCTTCAGGGCCTTTTGATTTTTTAGGATACGTGCCCCAACTTTGCTGATAGCAACTGTAAGCCACGGCCACTTTCGTACAAGATATGGAGCCATACCGAGGTGATCATAATGGCTATGGAGAATAACAAGATGCCTGATTCTTTCCAGATCTACCTCAAGATTATTTAGCTGGGTTAGCACATCAGGTATGACATGTGCCATTGCTCCACCGAGCAAGGCATAGGTATCACCTTTCACGAGATAAGAACATAGTTCTGGGCGACCTAAAAATTCAATCCTTTCAGTAATTGTACCAGGTTCCTTTATCCACATAGAGTAATCCCTTTCACACTCACACTACCCCTTTCTCAATAAGCTCCGCAATCTCTCCTTTTGTATAGCCAAGCTCTGCGAGTATTTTTCTGGTACTTCCTCCAAAACCAACCGCCGCAGAGCGGATAGACCCTGATGTGTCGCTCAGTTTGACAGGTATACCCAGCATTGTTACGGGTTCCCCTTTATCATCCTTGATTTCGCTTACCATATCTCTGGCTAAAAAAAGAGGATCATTCAAAACCTCTTCTAAGCCCTGTATCTTTCCCCAGCAGACATCTTTATCGCGCAATTCTTTGATCCACTGGTTTAAGGTCTTTTTTTTAAAGGCCTTTCGAAAAAAGCCCAGTATCTCTTCCCTGTGATTATCATCATATTGGAGCGGTCCATATTCAGGCACATGTAAAACATCACAGAGATTCTTCCAGAATCGGTTTTCCACGGCACCAATGGAGATATATCTTCTGTCAGCAGTCTTATAGACATTGTAGCATGCATATCGATGGGAGAGAAAGGTGTCTGATCGTTGCGGAACTCTTTTGCTCCTTTGAAGGATATGAAGAGGTATCGATAAGAGGCCAACCATACCGTCGGTCATAGATATATCGATATATTGTCCCTTGCCAGTTCTCTCTCTTGCTACAATGGCCAAAAGGATGCCGATAGCTGCATTCATCCCCCCTCCAACCAAATCAGCTATCTGTATGCCAGGAATACAGGGAGACCCATCCTTTTCACCTATCATATCCAGTATTCCAGCAAAGCTGAGATAATTAACATCGTGACCGGCCACATCCCTGTATGGGCCATCTTGACCGTAGCCGGTAATAGAGCAATAGATTATTCTTTGATTCACTTCTTTTAAGGTCTTGTAGTCTATACCGAGTCTTTTTGTTACACCAGGCCGAAATCCCTCCATAAGAACATCGGCGTCTTGTATTAATTTAAAAAAGATGTCATGCCCCTCTTTTGACTTGAGGTTTAATGTCATATGATCCTTATTTCTGTTTACAGGAGGTAAAAAAAGATCATCTACCTCAAACCTTTTATCCTCAATTGCTATTACCCGTGCTCCATGATCTGCCAGAATCATAGAGCAGTATGGACCAGGCAACATCCTTGATAGATCTATGACGGTAATTCCTTGTAATGCACCGCCCATTTTATTCTCCTTTTACAATAATTATCCTGCACATAGATAACAAATTACGTTTCCTTTAGCAGTAAATTTCTTCAATATCAAGTGCATCATGCCTCTGGTTGAAATTTCATAGCTTCTTTCTCATGATTGTTGATATAATTTATTTATGCGTACCTACAAAGATGAAACCTGGGAATGGATTGAAAAGAAAGGCGGGCAAGGAGCCCCTTTTAATGGGAAATATCTTTTCTTTTCATCCAATCGGAGCGTGCTTACAACAATAGCCCAGCAGGAGATAGCTCTCCATAACTTTATCTTTGCCACTGTCCTTATTGATTCGGATGTAAAGAGAGGTGAATATATGCTGTGTATTTATGATACAAGCAACCGGAGGGCAAGAGAGCTGGCCATGCGATACGCAAATAAAGAAGGTATTAGATATATCGGCTGGATAGGAAAGGCCATTGAAATTAAAGAATTTTTTCACAAGATGTGTGTAGAAAAAAAAGGAGCTTTTTTAATAGGTACCCCTGGTAATTCTATTGACAATCTATTCCTGTTAATTATAATCAAAAGCCAGTGCCGGAGTGGTGAAACTGGTAGACGCAGAGGACTCAAAATCCTCCGGGCCTCGTGCCCGTGTCGGTTCAATTCCGACCTCCGGCACCAATAACATCAATAAATCAAGTAAGGCCAACTATTTTAAATTGGCCTTTTCTTTTTTGCATAGAAATTGATTCTGCTCCTTTTTTCCGCCTTTATGTTCACTTGAATATCTTAAAGCTTACCAAAAAGTGGAAATTAATTTCATATAATTATGTAATTGTTTACATACTTTATAAGCAGAGCATCTTTAATGGTATCTTAACTATTTGAAATCTAAGACAATCTTCACGACTGCCGAATTTTGCATAATTTTTGCATATCTATAAAACAAGAGCTTGCTTTTTCCACTTTATGACTTTTATTTTGGAGGTATTTCCTATGGATAAACACCTCAAAAAGGATTTAGCTAACTCCTGGATAATCAAAGGCACATTAAAAAAAATAAAAGAGGATCAACGGCTTATCATCTACGATCTCAAGACGCCCCTTCAGGGATTGACCGGGAGCGTTTATATCCATTGTGAGCAGAGCCACAACCACCTGTGGGATAAACTGGTGTTAGAAAAGGAATCATCAATCTAACAACAGAACCTTGGTGGAATTGAAAGATTGTGCTTCACTCGGGTTCTACCCAATTGTAGCTTCCCATTTTTTCTTTACCTCGACATTCTACTTCATCTGTAGCTGAACATTGATATTCTAAGACAAGATGGAGTATACAATCATTGTATGCTATAAATAATAAGTAATTTTTACAGTGGATTTATTATATACAGTAGCCGGAGCTTAAAAATTGGAGCCTCAAAAAGAAACCAGAAAAGAGGAATAATTGAGAAGATTTTATGTAGAAAAAATTATACCAGGAACTGGTTTTATTTCTATCACCGGCAAAGAGGCCAGGCATATACGTAATGTTTTGAGGATGAAAAAGGGCGAGATGTTGATTCTTATGGATAGGGAAGGGCAGTCGTTTGAGGCAACAATAGGAGAATTGCATTACAAAGAAGTAAAGGTTACAATTACTAAGGCCATACCACCTTTACCTTCTTTACCAGTAAAGATTAGCCTTGCTCAGGCTCTTATTAAATCTCATCCAATGGAATATCTTATCCAAAAGGTAACGGAATTAGGGATACATTCAATCCATCCTTTCTATTCAGAAAGAACGTTTATACAATTAAAATCAGCCCATCTAAAAAATAAAATGGATCGCTGGATGGAAATAATGAAATCAGCCTGTAAACAATGTGGCAGGGTAACTCTCCCTGACTTGAACACTCCTTTGCTGTTTGAAGAAATAATTAAAGATGCACCAGATACAAAGACATTAAAAATTTTGTTATGGGAAGATGAAGATAAAGTAGATCTTAAAAGATTGTTAACATCTATGAGCTCAGCGCCTCATGTTTTCGTTATAGTAGGGCCTGAAGGGGGTTTTACCCTGGATGAAATCAACCTCGCAAAAGATGCTGGTTTTCACATAGTTTCTTTGGGAAATAGGATATTACGTGCAGAAACAGCGGCTGTGTCATTGCTATCAATTATCCAGTATGAATGGGGAGATTTGAACGTGGGGTAGGAGAGGGGGAATAGAAAGCCCCTTGTTGGTATAGCAACAAGGGGCCTAAAAAAATCTCGGCGGCGACCTACTCTCCCACGCAGTCTCCCACGCAGTACCATCGGCGCTGAAGAGCTTAACTTCTGTGTTCGGGATGGGTACGGGTGTTTCCTCTTCGCTATTGCCACCGAAAACTCTTATTTATGGATAGTATTGAATGAAAAAATAAAAAGTAGATAATTATGGCCAAGCCGCACGACCTATTAGTACTAGTTAGCTCAGTACATTACTGCACTTACACATCTAGCCTATCAACCTTGTAGTCTTCAAGGGGTCTTTAGTCCCGATGTCTCCATCGGGAGGGATATCTAATCTTGAGGTTGGTTTCCCGCTTAGATGCTTTCAGCGGTTATCCATTCCGAACATAGCTACCCAGCGATGCCGCTGGCGCGA
>JAFDDS010000084.1 GCA_019310745.1 Deltaproteobacteria bacterium
TATAATGCTACCATAGGTATTGCCACAGAAAATGGAGTGCCTATGCATCTTCCTTCGATCATGTCATATATAAACCTACCACCTCAGCAATCACTTAATTATGCATCCTCTTTTGGAGTACCGAAGCTCAGAGAGACCTGGCAGCAACTATTATTCCAAAAAAACCCTTCCCTTGCTGGTAAGAAAATAAGTCTCCCAATCGTAACAAATGCCATCACCCACGGCCTCTCTGTTGCCGCTGAGATGTGGATCGATGAAAACGATGCTGTGCTGCTCCCTGATAAGATCTGGGGAAACTATACACTGATATTAACGGTTTTGCATGGTGCACAGATTAAAAACTATGAGCTTTTTTCATCACAGGGGGGATTCAATCTCACTGCATTTGAAGAGAGCCTTCGAAAAGAGGCGAAAGACAGAGAAAAACTTGTGGTATTGTTAAATTTCCCTAACAATCCCACAGGATATACGCCAACAAAGGAAGAAGGAAAAAGGATTGCCGAGATTTTAGGTAATCTGGCAGAAAAAGGCACCAACCTTGTCGTGCTTTTAGATGATGCCTACTTTGGGCTTTTTTATGATGACAATTCAATGAAGGAATCTCTTTTTGCATTACTCACCGGAATTCATTCAAGGATAATGGCAGTAAAACTGGATGGTGGAACCAAAGAAAACTATGTGTGGGGACTAAGGGTGGGCTTTGTTACCTATGGCACGTTATTACAGGGCAACTCCAACACCTGCTATGATGCCCTGGAGAGAAAGACTGCCGGTGCAGTCAGGGGCAGTATATCAAACAGTCCTCATCTGAGCCAATCTATGATCCTTGGCTCACTTAACTCAGAAAACTATGAGAAAGAAAAGGAAGGAAAATTTGCAATACTGTGCAAACGTGCAACCCGGGTGAAAGAAGTACTTGCAAATAAGAAATATTATGAAGCCTGGGATGTCTATCCTTTCAATTCAGGTTATTTTATGTGTCTCAGGTTAAAGAAAGTAAATGCCGAAGAATTGCGACTTCATCTTTTAAACAAATACGGTGTTGGGGTAATCTCACTGGGTGAAACGGATATACGAATAGCATTCTCCTGTGTTGAAGAAGAAGATATTCAAGATATTTTTTATATAATATTCCAAGCAATTAAGGATATTGAAACTATTTCTTAAAGTTATTTATTCACTAATAAAAGGAGAGACATATGGAGAAAGTGCCACAGAGAGTTGAAAGAAAAATGACCGATATCTATACTGACGCACCAGTTGCACAATACGGTAAAAGAAAACCGGATTTTTCAACTATGGGAAGAAAAATAACAAATCAATTTAAAAACTGCCGAGAAATTGTGGTAGTGGAGGCAAGCAGAACTCCTTACGGTCGATCAGGAGGAGTCCTTAAAGATTTTACAGCCATGGAACTTGGGGCAATGGCAATCCAGGAAGTCCTGAGACGAACCAACGGCAAGGTCAAGCCAGGGGACGTCGATTATATCTTTATGGGACAGGTTGTACCAGCAGCGTGTGGACAGGTTCCTGGTAGGTCTGCTTCAATACTTGCAGGAATTCCTGAATCGGTCCCTACTATTACTGTCAACAAGGTGTGCTCTTCTGGAATCAAAACCATTGACCTGGCAACCCAGATGATTCAATTGGGAAGGGCCGAGATATGTATAGCCGGTGGACAGGAAAGTATGAGTAATTGCCCGTATGCCCTCACAGAAATGCGGTGGGGTGTACGAATGGGACTTAAAAGCCGACCGGCACTTGACTTGATGGTATATGATGGCCTATGGGACCCATTCTATGACCGACATATGGCTATTCACGGCTCGGAGGTAGGTGATGAATTTGGTTTCAGCCGTGAAGAGCAAGATGAATGGGCCTGCCATTCACAGATGGCAGCAGTTGAGGCCATGAAGGCTGGGAGAATGGATGATGAGACATTTCCAGTAGAAGCCAAAAAAGGTAAAGAGGTGGTTATTATTGACAAAGATGAACCACCCAGACCACATACTACAATGGAAGGGCTGGCAAAATTACCCTCTGTTTTTGGACACAGAAGCACAGTTACTGGACAGGCAGGAAGTGTAACTGCCGGAAATGCTCCGGGCATCAATGATGGGGGAGATGTCTGTCTGTTGATGAGCAGAGAAAACGCAGATGAACTTGGTCTGAAGCCCTTATTCACCATCCTGGATTATGCTGAAGTCTCTCAACCGACAAAGGATATTGCCACTGTTCCGGGACTGGCTATAAAAAAGGTCTTAGAGCAGAATGATATGACCATTGACCAAATTGATCTTATCGAAATCAATGAAGCGTTCGCCGCTGTTGTATTAGTCAGCGCTCGAACAATTCTGGGACTCACCAAGGAGCAGATGTTTGCCAAAGTTAATGTGAACGGAAGCGCTATTGCCTATGGGCATCCTATAGGAGCAACTGGAGCAAGAATAGTCATGACACTTGCCTATGAGCTGAGGCGAAGAGGAGGCGGAATTGGCATATGTGGCATCTGTTCTGGCTCTGCCCAGGGTGACGCTATGCTTATTAAAGTTGAGCCCTAAAAAAATTAAAGGAGGAATGACATTCCCTTCATTCCTCCTTATGGTATTTTCTTCTTCCTTTTAAAAAAATCTATTTTTTTCACCACCGCATGTATCACTACTCCCCCGCTAATATGCTGGCCTTTTTGGTTGTCTCTTTTAATCGTAACACAAGGGTTTTAAATAAGCTTTTTAACTGTGGCGATAATGATTCATATTCCTTTTCCAGTCTCTCCTTGTCTAAAATACCTAACTTTACCACACCTTCTGATATTACTGATGCGGTGCGCAATTGGTGTGTCTTTAATAAAAAAGGAATTTCTCCGATAATAGCTCCCTCTCCAAGGGTATCTATTGTAAGCACTCCCTTTGGTGTGTGCTTTTTAACCTTTACCCTCCCTTCCAACACAACAAAGAACCAATCCCCTTTTGCGCCCTCCTCTATTATAGTAAAATTGGGTTGAACAACCTCTTCTTTCACAATATATGCATATATGATACTGTCTATCGCCATCTACACACTCATTCCTTCTACGACATCATAAAAAAACCTATCTGCTTCAATGCATCTTTGCTAATATCTTGAAATTCTAACCCCAAGAAAAGATAGCCAGGAACCGCACTTTTTTTCACTGATTTTATTATGACAGCTTCATTGACACTGTTTCCTGAAGGGAGCTGAAAGCTAATTTCCAGTTGATTTCCAGGCTTATGGCTCACATGTATAGCATTTCTCGCATTCACCTCAATCCCTAAACCCATAGGACTGATATCCTTAATAACGCCATGTAAGTTTACTTGTTTTGAATGGGTTGCTAAACGGTAACTACATTCCTGATCACAATTTTTTCTGAAATATCTCCGTTTATTGTCTCTCTTCTCTGCGACTAATTGTTCCTCCTTGACTCGCTTTTTCTTCGCAGTTAATTCATCAATAACCCTGTTCATCCTCAGCAACCTATGGAGGCTCTGTTGAATAATATATCGTAATATCGCAGGCATGTTTTTGTATTCTTCAGCAAGCCGTACAGGATGCCAGACTTCGAGCTCAACATCATCTATTGCTTCAACAGATGCAGATCGTGGTTCAAGGAGAAAATTAAAAAATGTCATCTCTCCAAAAACCTCCCCTCTTTTTAACGTAGCCAGGGGAATAATAGTATTATTTGACGTTTTAAAGATTCGTACATGTCCCTTATAGATCTTATAGATCGATATTCCATAATCTCCTTCTTTAATTATTAGTTCACCTTTTGAATACGATAGATGAACGACTGGAGGTGTTTTTTTCTTTTCAGCCATGTATCAAACCTTATGCGAAACCAAGAGAAATGCTTGAAAAAAGTTTCAACAAGTCCTAATAATGTAAAATAGAAGAGATATGTTTATTTGTCCAGAATAAATTTCCCTTTACGAGTAACTGATCTTACAATCCAGGTAAAAATATGATAGATTTTATAGATAATTAAAACCTCCTGCAACCATTAAGCACATGCAATTATCAGAATTTGTTGAGAAACTAAAACAATCAACGGATCTCGGTCCTCAGATAGTCTATCATCGCTATCTTTCTCGGCAAGATCCACAATACGATCACACACAGATCTTCTCTCAAAACGTTTTACATCTCCTTCGGGAATGTAATATCGAAACACTGTATGCTCACCAGACCGAGGCCATCGGAAAATTACAAGAGGGGAAAGACATAGTAGTATCTACCCCTACCGCCAGTGGCAAGAGCCTTATCTATAATGTTGGTGTTATTGAGACAATATTAAAAACACCATCAGCACGGGCCCTGTATATCTTTCCTCTTAAGGCCCTGGAACAGGATCAGCTCAAAAACCTCAGTGACTTTACCGTAGGGCTTAAGAAAGTCCAGATCAGTGCAGCTATTTATGATGGGGATACATCAACAGGTGACAGAAAGAGGATTAAGGAGAAGGTTCCAAATATCATTCTGACTAATCCTGACATGCTCCATATAGGCATACTTGCCTATCACGAAAAATGGGCTGAATTTTTTTCTAATCTGGCCTTCGTGATTATTGATGAAGTTCATACGTATCGGGGAATTTTTGGCTCACACCTTGCCCAGATAGTGAGAAGATTAAAAAGAATTTGCCTTCTGTATAATACAACACCACAATTTATCCTTTCCTCAGCCACTATTCAAAATCCTCATGATTTTGCTATAAACCTCATAGATAAAAACTTAGACGTGATTTCTCACAGCGGTGCCCCCAAATCCGGACAGTATTTTATGTTTCTCAATCCTTTGACCAGTACCAATTTTTTAGCCACACAATTATTTATCCAATGCCTCAACGCTCACTTCAGAACAATTGTATTTACCCAGTCCAGCTCATACAGGGCTGGATTTTTACCTGAGGAACGCCGTTTGATTGAAAAAAGACTCACGCGCGGACACCTCCTTGGTGTTATATCGACAAGTGCCTTGGAGATGGGAATTGATATAGGGTATCTGGACGTATGTATATTAGTTGGATACCCAGGCACCATTATTAATACCTGGCAAAGAGGGGGAAGAGTAGGACGCTCCGGGAGAGATTCCCTGGTAATTCTGGTTGCCAATCAAGATGCCCTGGATCAATACTTTATGAAACATCCAGCTTCCTTTTTTGATCAATCCTTTGAAGCCGCAGTCATCGACCCGGACAATGCCCATGTTATACGGGCCCATTTACCCTGTGCAGCAGCAGA
Source organism: Deltaproteobacteria bacterium (assembly GCA_019310745.1). The sequence continues at coordinate 5,265 of JAFDDS010000084.1, forward strand.
AAAGCCTCTCACCTTGCAGGATAGCCAATTCTGGCATAATGATCTCAGTGGTCATTGTGATTTCTTAGAATCTACTGGAGAGCTTAGCAGGACGAGCGAAGGGAACCATATATGGTTTGCGACCAAAAAAAGGCCACATCTGAGGGTAAACATACGCTCAATTGGTAAAAGCTACACCATATTTGACGCCTATACAGGTAAGGCGATAGGAACCGTTAATGGAATACGAGCTTTCAAGGAGTGTCATCCTGGTGCAATATATCTTCATAGGGCCAGCCCATATCTCGTAGAGAAGTTACTGATCGATAAAAAAAACATTATTGCGCGACACACAGAACTGCAATATTTTACCCGGATACGATCGGAAAAAGAAACCGAGATTATCACAATTACCAAAAGCCAGCCAAAAGGGCAATTTGTTGTGAAACTTGGAAATCTTCAAGTGACGGAAACCATAACCGGCTATGAGAAAAGGAGGACTCCCGGCCAGGAATTGATTGGGGTATTCCCGCTTGAGCTTCCTCCCCAGACATTTGAGACAGTAGGACTGTGGGTTATTATTGAGGATAGTATCAAGAAAATGGTGAACGATAAAGGGTATCACTTTATGGGTGGGATTCATGCCATAGAACACGCAGCCATTAGTCTCTTTCCCATTTTTGCATTATGTGATAGAAATGACCTTGGAGGAATATCATACCCATTTCACCCTCAGGTAGAAAAATCAGCT
>JAFDDS010000085.1 GCA_019310745.1 Deltaproteobacteria bacterium
TGCGCAAGCGGAAAATACCATCTGCGAGCGGGACGCTTTTTGAAAAACTTGCACGAAAGGCACCCTGCTCTGTGCTTTTTGTCCCAGAGGGAACCATAACATGGTTTACTAACATCCTTGTGCCCGTAGATTTTTCGGAAAACTCCCTGGACGCAATGGAGTCGGCAGTGGCACTCGCCAAAATTTCTGAAGGGATAGAGCAAATAACCTGCCTTCATGTATATAGCGTTCCCATGGGATACTACAAGACGGGTAAGAGCTATGATCAGTTTGCTGAGATTATGAAAGGGCATGCTGAGAAGAGCTACGCTCAATTTATCAATAAAATAGATTTAAAGGGCCTCACCGCAGTTCCCCTCTTCCACCTCGAGAAAAAGGCATCGAAGGGCATTGAAGATGTTATTACCACACGTGAACAATGCCTGGTGGTTATCGGTGCACGGGGAAGAAGGGCTGCTGCCGGTGTGCTGCTCGGAAGCGTGGCAGAGCATCTGATTCATACGACAACATCTCCCTTGCTTGCCGTAAAGAAGAAGGGAGAAGGAATGAGTATTCTGGATGCATTGCTCAAGCTTTGAACAGAATTACTATGTAGGAGTATTCAACAGGGCAGTTTTTTTATCACACCACAAACAACAATGATAACAATTCGTGAAGAGCAGCATCAGGATATACACCCAATTCGTGAGGTAAACATACAGGCCTTCGGTCAAAATCAGGAGGCCAACCTCGTGGATAATATTCGTAAAAGCTCTAATGACCTGATTTCCCTGGTAGCCATTGTCCAGAATACAATCGTTGGCCACATCTTTTTCAGCCCTATAACAATCGAGAGCATAGCAAAAAAAACAATCCGGGGAATGGGACTCGCCCCAATGGCAGTGCTGCCTGCCTTTCAGAGACAGGGAGTTGGCACTGAACTGGTTCAAGACGGCATTGCGCGAGTACGGAAGAAAGGTTTTCCATTCATCATCGTTCTCGGCCATGCTTCCTACTACCCGAGATTTGGCTTTGAGCCTGCCTCTCATTACAGCATTCGATGCGAGTGGGACGTACCTGATACCGCCTTTATGATATTGCTCCTTAATAAATCTCAGATGCGTGAGAGTGCAGGCCTCGCTCGATATCTGCCAGAATTCGCTGAAGCAATGTAAACCACCCTCCTCCCCTATCTTAATGGCTATGAGCTACGCTTGCCCTGTGAAATTGCGAAGCAAAGGTTCAAAACGAACCTATTTCACTAGGGAGCTGTGAGCATATTTTTTACAGCTCACGGAAGTCAAATAAAATGTCGCGCATGAAATAGAATTGCTCAAGGAGTGGGTATTGACTGATACATCACAAAACCAACATCAAGAGAACTCATTTTCCAGATTAGCCTGGAAAGCAGGAGCAGCCACGTTATGCCGTCTCGTCCTCAATACGGCTCGACGTTTTGCCTATCCCTTTGCTCCTGCGTTAAGCCGGGGGCTGGGAGTTCACTTAACCGCAGTTACATCCTTAATCGCAATCAATCAGGCGACAAGTATCATTGGCATCTTTTTTGGGCCTCTGGCGGATCGTTTTGGCTATCGGTTTATGATGCTCGCCGGTCTTGTAATGCTCGTCGTAGGCATGCTTATAGGAGGTTTTTTACCCTTCTACAGTGTTATCCTGCTGGCCTTTTTTTTAGCGGGGCTGGCAAAAACTATGTTTGATCCTGCCCTGCAGGCGTATGTGGGTGAACGAGTACCTTTTCAAAAACGAGGGCTGGTTATTGGCCTTCTCGAGTTTAGCTGGGCAGGAAGCACCCTTGTAGGAATCCCTGCAATTGCGCTTCTCATTGATCGGCTGGGGTGGCGTGCCCCCTTTTTCGTCTTAGGTGGATTGGGGATTTTCGGCATACTCTCTCTCGTAATCCTTATACCCAGAGATACAAGAAGAACGGATGCCCATCACAACTCTCCGAGTGTGCTGAATGCCATACAACAACTCGTCAAACAACGGGCACCATTAGGCACCCTCGGCTTTGCGCTTTTATTTGGCATTGCCAATGACAATCTTTTTGTCGTGTATGGGGCGTGGCTTGAGGAATCATTCAGCCTGAGTATTGTCGCCCTGGGAGTGGGAACAAGCATAATTGGAGCGGCTGAATTATTAGGGGAAACGCTGACCGCTTCTTTTGGCGACCGGCTGGGATTAAAGCGCTCCATCATTTTTGGCATTATTCTCTCTATGATGTGCTACGTGATATTACCCTTCTCATCTCAAACCTTGCCCCGTGCCTTTATGAGCCTGTTTGTTCTGTTTTTAGTCTTTGAATTTACCATTGTCTCGTCGTTATCTCTGTCTACAGAATTGTTACCCACATCGCGAGCTACAATGATGTCTGGTTTCTTTGCAGCAGCTGGTTTAGGACGCGTCATCGGTTCATTAATAGGAGGCCATATATGGCTGGCAGGGGGGATACTGGCAACCGGTCTTGTATCAGGAGTAATTTGTGTAGTGGCGCTCGTATCTTTTGTGTGGGGATTACAAGGGCGGCTTCGATAAACTCTGTTTTTGACAGGCATTACACTCATCCCGTAACCCGCAACCCACAACTCGTAACACGTAACCCACAACTCGTAACCCGTAACCCGCAACCCGCAACCCGCACCTCGCAACTCAAATTTCCTATTTTTACCCCGTGAAATTTACTCTTGTAACAGCTAAGTTTACCCCGTTAAATCCTCAAAGGCTATTTAACTGGGGCGTATTTCACTGGGGAGTTATATACTATCAGCTATCAGCTATCAGCTAAAAGGAGGGCGCACATCGCATCGTATGTCCCCATATAAATCGTGGAATTTTATCTCCTTTACCGCTGTCATAATTCCCGCTATTATGGCTTCAAAGCGTGGAATGCCCCCTTGTGCGGGAGCCCCTTTGTGCTCTTTATGATCTTTTTGTGGAATTGTACCTGCCTCATCTCGAATTACAGTTTCCGCTCGAGCATGAATCATCTCAAATTGTTCCTTTGACATTTTTCTCAGGCCTTTTTTATTCCATTCATCAAAATAGAGTCCAAAGTGTCGCAATACATAATCTCTGCTCTGTTTCTTTGCCCACTCATAGCCAATTCGGCAGCCCTCTGATTCAGCAATGGCCGTATCGTATCGATAGGCTTCCAGTTCCTCTTCAAAGCCCCATTTGATCAACAGGTCCTCAGCCTTTTTTTCAACCACTTCTGCATCTCCCTCGCCGTCCACATACCGTGCTATCTCATAGGCTATCGTGTAAATGAGCTGGTGTTCGGGCTCCATAAGCAACTTTGTATTGAGGTACACCAGCCTCTTCACCGGCTCATCAAACTTGTATCGCACTACGCAGTGGACAAAAAGATCATCACCGGCCAGTATCGTAAACCCCGTATCTTTACGGAGTTTCTCTACTACCTCTTTCGGCAATCGCTTAAGCACCTTTTCTATATGGGGATAGAAGCGCGAATCACAGTGCTTGAATTGTTGGATGATTTGCTCCATGTTCCCTCCCATATGCATCTATTTTTTTTCCATGATTCTTTCGAGTATTTCTCTCCTTCGCTTATAGCTCCAGAAAATAAGGCCACAGAAACGAAATAGCCTTCCGCATTTAATGTACAAGCGCATCTGCTACCATGGATGAGAGAAATTTCACTTCCATGCCCATTTTGTAATGGTCATTTAAATTACTGAGTTGCGTATGGCAGTTCTCACAGGCGGTGGTAAGGATTGTCGCGCCAGTTTCTTTGACCTGATCAGCTTTTACCTTTGATGATTTCATTCTGAAATCCAATGTATCTTCACCAAGGGCAACCAAGCCTCCTCCACCTCCACAGCACCAGTTATATCTCGGATCAGGTGACATCTCACGGAAATCATCGGTGAGATGCGCGAGAATAAAGCGAGGATCATCAAAAATGCCTCCATTTCGTGCGATCTGACATGGGTCATGGTAGGTAACACCGTTTTTGAATGTTGCCTTGTTAAGGGTAATTCGGCCCTCTCTGATGTAGCGGGCATGAACCTCAGTAATTGATGAGACTGTGAAAGGTTGCCCCCCTGATACCTCCTTCATCACACGATAGGCGGTTCCGCATTCACAAATGCACACCTCCTTTACCTTGAGCCTTTTTGCTTCATTAATGATTCGGTCTAAAATAAGTTTTGTTTTGGTGGGATCCCCCACAAATGCGCCAAAATTGACCGCCTCAAAGAAGCTCAAGGTCCAGTTTTCACCTGCGGCATTAAAGATAGCTGCTGCGGGGACAATCGAGTGAGCCCCTGCCAGGGCTACATAGAGAAGATCCGCACCCTCTACGCCAACCGGTATAGCAGTCTTACCCGCCTCAATCTTCCACTTCTTGACAACGTCAGCTTCCAGGTTGCTCACGCCTGCCAGAAATCCCTCCTTAAAAACCTCGATGGATTTCCCTTTTTCAACGGACATATCTGCAAGCATGGTAAGAATTTCAGGCTCCGCATTGGCACCTATAAGGAGAACCTTGGCAATAGACATAAGCATCTGGGTATCAATTCCAAACGGGCAATAGAGCATACAGCGCCTGCACACGGTACATGAGTAGGCAGCCTCATACAGCTCCTCTAACACCATATCGGTCAATTCCTTTGCCTCACCCACTGATGGCCATAGCTTACCCCGCCCTTTGAAGTATTTTGTGTAAATCCTGCGCACGATTTCATGGCGGTAGGCTGCAATGTACTTGACATTCCCCATGGATGCATATACGTGACATGCCTCTACACAGAGCCCGCACCTGGTGCAGGTTTCTAAATAAAACCTCATGGCCTCATTCAGTTTGTCCTTGAAGAGTGTAATCAGTGTATCTATCACGTGTGTCCGTATCCATAGTTAGCCTCGTCGCAATTTATTCATTGGCAGGGATAAAAAAGAATGCATGAGCTGACTGAATGGAAAGAACATGAGAAACAGATTTGCGAAAAACACATGCAAAACCAGCATAAAGGAGTGCCCTGATTCGGTTATTTCAGAGGGCAATGCAGGCTTCAGGTACGCCAGATTCAAAAGATATGTCCTGTAATCCTCAACAGAGAGATTCCCATACTCATACCACCTTCGCGCCCAATCCATCTGGCTGCCGAAAAAGATGGTGAGAAACAGCAAAATAAGAAGATAGTAGTCTTCAGGAATGGAAAGTTCTCTGATGGGAGATGCAAATCGCCTGAAAAGAAAAAATAGGATACACACAGTAAGAATCAGTCCAACAAACCCCCTGCCCAGAAACACTTCATGGGGAATAATCTGAAACACAGTGAAGTCCCCAATTAGCTCAAGGTGCCCAATAATGAGAAGAAGAAAACAGATATGAAAGAGCATCAAAAAAACCCAGAAAACCGGGTTGTGTTTCCTTACAGTGGGGAGAAGAAAGGTATCATACAGGGCTAAGAGCCATGGATGTCTTTTTTCGGGGTAAATCTGTAACGTGAAGGGATTCTTCGGTTCCCGAAATATCTTCACAAGGCGTAGCACGATACCTGCAACAAACACTGTAAAGGCAACGTATACCATTGGTATGAGGATAATATAGTACACTGTGTGCATAGAAGAAAGCCTTCCTTTTGATGAAAGGACATGCACGTGCCGCCTAAGGGGCTACGCAACAGAGATCTTATGCATTCCGTTTGATAAAAAAGGT
>JAFDDS010000086.1 GCA_019310745.1 Deltaproteobacteria bacterium
CTTTTGAATTCTTTGAACTCATCTGTGCTAAATATCACCTTGAGAAAATCAAAACAATAGGCGATAGCTTTATGTGTGTAGCTGGCGTTCCTATTGCAAACAGGATGCATGCAATCCAAGCTGTTTTGATGGCAATAGAAATACGAAGTTTTAATAGGATGTTAAACCAGATCAGAGGTGCAGTCGGTGAAGAAGTGTGGAATATTCGCATTGGCATCCATACAGGCCCCCTTGTTGCCGGAGTCATAGGGAGAACAAAATTCAGGTATGATATCTGGGGGGACACAGTAAATACTGCCTCCGTCATGGAAAGCTCTGGCGATGCAGGTAAAATTAATATTTCCAAGGCTACATTTAATGCTATTAACCCTTATTTTACGATCCAATATCGTGGAGTCGTTTCTACAAAAAAAGGGAGAGAACTTGAAATGTATTTTGTAGATTGCATTAAACCGGAATTTGCTGATGATGAATTGGGCAGAACGCCCAATAAAAGACTATTAGATATTATTGGCTCAATATAAAGCGTACCTATTCAGATTTTCTAGAGCTCCATAAAAACATCTCTGGTCTGATAAAAATTAGATTTCGCCAACCTATAATTTTTCCTTTATCCTGTTTTCATAATTAGTTTTCATTGCTAAAGAATAGCTCAGTTGTATAAAATTATTTGCTTTTATTGAATTTTTCCAGTATAGGGTTTCTGTTACCAGGTTTCTGTCTGTCTATTTTTCTTTTTGTAATCGCGAACCCCTAATTAATGAAATACTTCTGTTAAGGTGCGATAAAAGGTACAGCTAATGGTCAAGCAAATGATTGATGCCAATGATGGAGACAAGGAAGATCAGAAATTTAGCGTAACTGAATTTAGACCCTACTTAAACAGCATTATTCATTCCTGGTTAAAAATTCTTCTTATTCTCGGCGCTATTTTCTTCCCCCTTTTTTTTCTCCTCGACGTTTTTATGATGCCAAAAGAATTATTGTTACGGTTTGGTATCTATCGATTTGTTGTGACTCTAGCCATTATTATTCAATATTTTTTTCTTCGCCGTACCCTGGCTGAAAAACCTCCTCACTTTCACGGTTATCTGTTTGCAATTATTGTCGGTGGTACGATTGTTTTAATGACTGTTAATCTCGGTGGGTTTAATTCCACTTATTATGCGGGGCTTAATCTTGTTATCATTGCTGTTAATATTCTTCTTCCATGGCAAGCAGTTCATTCCGCAATAAACGGTAGCCTCATTGTTCTCATGTATATTATTGCCAATTCTATTTGGGGAGGACCTTTTGATCAAGCAATATTGATTAACAATCTATACTTTACCATTACAACAGTTATTGTTGCAGTCTGCATCAATCATGTGAAACATCAATTGATCAAAAGGGAATTTTTATTGCGTGTAGAATTAATCGAATCGAATAAAGACCTGGCTGAGTCCAGAGAAGAATTGGAAGAAGCACGTGATGCTCTCTGGGGTGAAATGGAGATTGCAAAACGAATTCAGACATCCCTTTTGCCCAAAGAAAATAAAATGATAGGATATTATAGAACTGCTGCAATGATGGAACCAGCAGAAGAAGTAGGAGGTGACTATTACGACCTTATACCAAAGAAAACAGGAGAGCTCTGGGTTACCATTGGGGATGTTTCAGGCCATGGTGTTGAAGCTGGATTAATTATGATGATGACTCAAACAAGTGTTTCTTCACTAGTAAGAAACAAACGTAGCTCCAAACCCTCTTCTATCCTTAGTGCTGTTAACTCTATTATCAAAGAAAATATTTCAAGGCTCGGCTCGGATCACTATATGACTATTTCCTTACTATGTTTAGATAAACCAGGAATAATGTCTGTAACTGGAAAACATCAAGATATTATGATCTATCGTGCTAATTCAGGAAAAACAGAAATTATTCCTACTGAAGGTACATGGATAGGAATTTTTAAGGATATTAGAAAATACCTGAAAGATGTTTTGGTACCAATTAATAAAGGAGATATTATTCTATTATTTACAGATGGCGTTACAGAAGCTGCCAATAAGGAGGGAGAGTTATACGGGCAAGAGCGTTTAGAACAGGCGCTGAACAGATATGCTGACTTAGAATTAGAACTTATTCTAAAAAACATAGTAAAAGAAGTGACGGATTTTCATGAGGTACAAAATGATGATATTACATTATTGCTTATCAAGAAAGTCCTATAATATAGTATGTTAGCTAAAATTATCAGCCATAATCTTTCTCAACTTTTTGAAAGAATAATGCCGTTAGTCCCTTATATATTGTGCTGAATTTCACTTGAAGCACAAGCATAATTATTATTATACTCCCTCAGCAAAAAGGAACTGCATCAACAAATTATGTAGCATCATCATCGGAGCTTGAAAAATATTGAAGGACCCTTATGGAAAAAAACATAGGTGAAAGAAGGAAATATATAAGGGTTAAAAGCAATTTTAACATTAAAATTGATATCGATGCTAAAAAAATACGCAATTTCTTTTCTAATGTTGGAAAATCAATTGATATTAGTAGGAGCGGTGTTTTATTTAGATATAATAAATTAGTTGAACTGGGCACTATTATAAACCTCACCTTCTTGATGCCGAACTCTTTTGATTTTTTTGAAGGCAAGGCGAAGGTCGTAAGAACTGAGATAAATCCTGATAATAAAACCTATGACATTGGTATTGTATTCATAGATCTTAATGAAGATGATAAGGACACCCTTAACTACTATGTGACGAAAGAAGAAGGCTTTTAACAAAAACGGTGTTTCTTTTTTTTATTTTTCATTGTCTCCGCTACATTCTGCCCATTTCCTTCTTGGATCTCTGTGTAAAGCTCCCTTTTTTAGTGCCATGTAATAATGGAGTCCAAGCCTTTGTTATTAGTAATCATGTATTCCCTTGGAGTGAGATTTCCAAGAGATTCATGAGGTCTCTGTTCATTGTATTCAGTTATCCATCGATCAGTAATATCTTGGACTTCGGAAAGATGCTTAAAAAAAGACCTTTAAATCCTATGATACCGCACGGATGGCTGTCTTTTTTTCAACCTTCGTTTCAACCTTAGGAATACCGGCAAACCGTTTGACCCTGGTTTTGCCCAATAAATATGTTTATCACTTTTACCGTGTCAAGCAAAATACGCGCAGAAAACAAATCGCATCGTTTTCTTCGTTGGCGGATGGGGGTGGGCTAGGCGACTTTGCGGAATTTCGGATAGGCAAAGAAGAACACCGTGGCAAAGAGACAGAGAAGCAGGCCGGCGATCTCAAGAGAATAAGCAGTGCCGATACGCTCTGCGATTGCCCCAAAAGGGACGGCGCTCAGGGGCATGATGCCAAATGTCATCATGGCCATGCTCACAACGCGCCCACGCATTTCGTCTGAAGAATATAACTGCATGAGGGTCATATTGAGCGACATGAAAACCGCACTCATGAGCCCCACCAGAAACAAGGAAGGTAACGCCGAGTTATAGGAGAGGCATCGAGAGAAGATCACCACTGACAGCCCCCAGGCGAAGCCATTGGCCACGAGAAAGGCTCCCCGCCTTTTCAATTGGCGAATGGAAGCAAGGATCAGGGTGCCGGTAAGAGATCCGATTCCCATAGCCATCATCAACAGGCCCAGCCCGTCTGCCTGGGCATTCAAGGCTTCTCTGGCCCATGCCGGTACCAATGCAATGTAAGGGAACCCGAAAAGGGCGGGTACAAGACACATAATCACTAGTCCCAGAAGGGTGGGATCCCCTTTAGCATATTTAAACCCATCAAGGATATCGGCGGCAACACCCTTGCCATTGCTGCCGGCAGATGGCCTCGCTGTCCGGATCATGGCCGTGAAGAAGACGGAAGCGGCATAGACGCAGCCAATCAAATAAAACACCCTGGCAGTGTCGAGATATATGATCAGCAACCCCGCCAGAGCCGGTCCAGCAACCCGGCTCAGATTCATCCCGGCACTACTCAGGGAGATGGCGTTCATCAGGTCTTTCCCCGGGACAATATCCGATATGATCGATTGTCTGCTGGGCATGTTAAATGCGGCTAGGGTGCCGTTGACGAATCCGATTACGATGAGATGCCAGAAGTGGATCAGTCCCGTGATGTCCAATGTGGCCAAGAGGAACGTCATGATGGCATTTCCGCCTTGGCTCATGATGATCATTTGCCTTCGGGCGACGCGGTCTGCCAGTACACCTCCCAACAGGGAAACAAAGGTGAGGGGCAGGGCAAAGGACATCATTACCAGAGACAGAGCGAAAGGCGAGTCGTCTGTAAGCCGAAGGATAAGCCACCCTCTTGTGATTTGTTGCATGGTTATCGCCATGAATGAAGTGGCTGTGCCCAGCCATAACCAGCGGAAATCCCGATATTGAAAGGAATGAAAGGCGGGGAATCGCTTCCAGAGGTGACGGCTGTTCGCATTTCTGTCTGTATCTTCTGTGTGTCCCTGGGGTGTCGGTAAAACCTGTGGATCCAAAATATCTCCTCAATTATAGATTATCTGAAACGTCCCGATCAAGCGGAAGCGCCTCACATGAACCCGAACACGTAAAACATAAGCCTTGCAAATGGGCAGGAAAAATATCTTGGATATCATTAACATAAGGCGAGACAGTTCACACGTCAAATTTTTGAAAGCCTGGAGAAAATCCAAAACAAACAGCAATACAGACTCGCTCTGTCTCCGTGTAAAAGGGGGAATATAGAATTTCCTCTCTCACATTTCGGGTTGACTGTCAGGAGATGGCAGGATAGCCTCTGGGTTAACAAGAGACAACGTGAAACATGAAAAGGACATGAAACCCACTGAAGAACAACAG
>JAFDDS010000087.1 GCA_019310745.1 Deltaproteobacteria bacterium
ATGTTGAATAAAATATCCGAAATAGGCACAAAACATGAAGTTAAGATCGTCAACTTTGGGCACGCTGGCGATGGCAATATACACATCAACATCCTGATTGATCCCAGCGTACCTAAAGAAATGGAGCGCGCTGAGAATGCAGTAGGCGATATCTTTAAAGAAACAGTCAATCTCGGTGGAACATTATCGGGTGAGCATGGTGTCGGAAATACCAAGTCAAAATATCTTTCTCTTGAGATTAAGCCAAGAGAATTAAAGCTTATGAAAGATATAAAGACCTTGTTAGATCCAAATGGAATACTTAATCCAGGGAAGATATTCTCAACCACCACCTGAAGGTATACCTAACGATGCCCTTCGGTCTGAGACATGTCGGCGAGCCTCTCGGCCTAGAGCTCGAGGCCGAACGGCTCATGTCGAGTCGCTCGGGGTCGAAGGCAATCGCAAAGATTATACTCATTAGAATACGGTATAGTATTTGCGAATCGTAGCACTTAGCCTCAAACCGACAAGACGTGAAAAGCATAATTATTTAAGGGACAAATATATACTACTGAGAGCATTAAATAGTTTGCAATATCGAGAGGGGACATTTTCATTGCGCAGTCAAGGGAACATATTTACAAAGCTTAAACAGGAAATAGAGCTTTTCTTGACAGATTAAAATGGATTTGATATAAGAAACTAAAAATTTGTTCAAGATGGAGGTCTTATTATGGCTGAGGAAGAGGTTGGTGTAGTTGTTAAATTTTTCTCTAAACCAAGCGTTGCTGCTATAAACGTGACAAAGGGATCTATTAAAAGGGGTGATACCCTGATGTATAAAGGTCACACTACTGATTTTACCGAAGAGGTAGCGAGGATGGAGATCGATAACCAATCTATAGATGAAGCAAAGATTGGTGATATGATTGGTATTAAGGTAAAGGAGAGGGTGAGGGAAAAGGACACAGTCTATAAAGTTGTGGACTAAGACGCTATGTCTTTAAGTGAAAGAATTTAAATCAAAACCACACCTTACACAACAATCTTTCTTTTTCTGTTTAAAACCACAATTTGGGCAGAGAATAAAATCCTCTGTGAAAAGTATATTTTTTTGTTCAACAGAGAATTTATCAGGAAATTCCCCAGTCTCTTGAATATTAACAAACCCACCGGCATTGATAATGGCCTCAGCATATTTCCGAGCTTCCTCTAAGCTTAAATCCCTCTTCAAAACTACTGGAGCCCTTTCGATATATTTATCTAAGGTAGAGCCAGAAACCCCAAGTTTGGCCATATTTTGCCGGAAAATCTCTTCTTCAGTCTTTATGCCAAAAAGAGCAATCCTGTATTTCTTTGCCATTTTTTTTAACAAACTATTGTTAAATAGTTGCACAACGTACTCAGCAAAATATAAGTCCTCACATCCTATGGCAAATCCTGATCACAAAAGGAATATGCTAAGTGCTTCGAGTCGCTCAGCCGAAGTCTCAATAAATACGTCATCGAATTTATGAATCGAGGGACTAAGTTAATCAGTAGTCATTTTTTTTATTAAATTCAGAAATCGTATATCAATGTGGATTTAAGGCCAGATCAATCGTATGTCAAGACAAAAAGAGACTAACCCTGGAATTCTTTTTCTTGCATAGAAATATTATCGTATGATAATTAAAGCAGCTTAATAAAAATGTTGAGTCGTAGAGCAGTTACGTAGTGTAGTAATAAAAACCACACAACTCAAGCATTCGACGATTCGATCACTCAATCATCTTTTAATAAAGAAATATATACCTTGACCGAATTAGTAAATAAAAAGGGGAATATCAAAACCAAAAAAGTTACATTCGTTAATAATGAATTAGCGAGAAGTCTTTATGGAGAAAGAAACAGCAATCTACGCCTGATAGAAAAAAAGCTCAATATAATATGTAATATTAGAGGAAACGATATCATTTTGCAAGGTGACTTCACTGAATTAGAAACGGCTGAAAATTTATTAACCCAGCTCTATGGATTGCTTAAAGAAGGATACCCTATCTACGAGAGAGATGTTGAGTATTCACTTAGAATCCTAAATGGTAACCATAAAGCAGAGCTTAAACCAATTTTTTTAGACAGGATATACATCCCATCAAAAAAAAAGACAATAACACCCAAAAGTCTCAATCAGAAAATGTATATTGATGGTATAAGAAAATACGATATTGTATTTGGTATAGGACCAGCTGGCACAGGGAAAACATATCTTGCTATGGCAATGGCCATATCATCTTTAATGAAAAAAGAGGTAAATAGGGTAGTCTTAACAAGACCAGCTGTGGAGGCAGGTGAAAAATTGGGTTTTTTGCCAGGAGACCTATATGAAAAGGTGAATCCATATCTGAGACCACTATACGATGCCCTCCATGATATCATGGATTTTGAAAGTGCTTCACGTCTTATCCAAAACAGTGTAATAGAGGTAGCTCCTTTGGCCTTTATGAGAGGAAGGACACTTAATGATTCTTTTATTATATTAGATGAAGCTCAGAATGTAACACCTGAACAGATGAAGATGTTTTTGACGCGTCTTGGTTTTAGCTCAAAAACAGTCATAACCGGAGATATTACCCAAACAGACCTTCCTGAGGGAAAGGCTTCGGGCCTTATACAGGCCAGAGATATTTTAGCTGACATAAAGGAGATAAAATTTGTGTATTTCGGGAGAGAAGATGTTGTCAGGCATCCATTAGTCCAAGAAATTATAGATGCCTATGATAAGCTGGATACTTAATACTGGAAACCCTGGCCCAGACCTGGCATGCAAGGGTATATTTTCTAGCTATAAATTTCATATTATTACGAATCAGGATTATTTTCCTGCGATGTCGCGCCAGGGCGGGCTGGAAACTTGATACTCTTTAACTTTAGACACATTAGGCATTTATAACCCTGGCCAGACCTGATTTTTTAGCCTGAGCTCCACGGGCTCAGCTTTTAAAATATTGCAGCGATAATAGGATATTTCAGGCAAGTCGCGCCAGGGCGGGCTTTAGACACTTTAATATAAATATCATGGCAGAGAAGAAGAAAAAGATAGCCCCAATTAAAAATAAAAAGGGTAAAAAGTTGGAAAAAGAAATCACCTCACCACTGAAAAGATTTGTGACATCACTCAGGGTGGCTAGCTCCAAAATTCAAATATGGATATATCTCATTGTCTTAAGTGCTATTATTTCCCTTCTCCTTTATCCGAACTTGCTCTTAATGCCAACAGAAGATTACTCTATAGGAGATGTGGCAAATAAGGATATCAAAGCATCTCATGATTTTCTTGTTGAAGATAAGGAATTGACAAAACAGAGACGATATGAGGCAGTAAAATCAGCTCTTTTCGTCTATGACTTTGACAGGTCAGGTGCCAATATTAACCAGAGGATTAAAACATCCTTCAGCTATGCCAGGAAAGAGCTAGAACAGATTTCATCGATTGAGTTGGAGCCAACCCTGCGCTCAGAAAAACTTGAACAATTAAGAGACAAATTCTTTGATCTTTTAGAAATCACTGAAGATTCTGTTCTATTTGACCGGCTTGTCAAGGACAACTTTTCTTCCTATATAGATAATAGCGCATCGATCACAATAAACCAAATATTAGAAAAGGGTGTTGTAGGAAACAAGAAAGTTTTGATGACCCAGAAAGGAAAAGGGATAATCCTTCGTGATATAGACACTCAACAAGAATTCAAAATAGATGATTTTGATCGTTTTTATAATCTCGAAAGTGCTCTGCAATATTTCAATCAGGCCATTGACCAACGCATAAAAAATGAAAATGTAGGAGATATTGTTGCGACAACAAAGCATTTTGCTAAATCGATCACAAATCCAAATATAACATTTAATAAAAGTGAAACGGAGCTAAGAAAAGAGAAGGCAAAAAAATCAGTAAAACCTATCTATTTCCAAGTTAAAAAGGGCGAGATGATTGTGAGAGAAGGAGAAAAAATCAACCTAACTCATCTATGGAAATTGGAGGCTGAAGCAAAACTAAAAACAAACGCCCCAACACTCAGTATGGCCCTTGGCATGACCCTAATGATTGGTATATTGTTGGCCCTCAGTTACATTGTGCTTGTTAAAAGGTCAAATATCTTCAAAGGAGATTCAAAAAGTCTCATCTTCATTAGCGTGACCCTTTTATTCATGTTTTTGCTTGTGCTCTTGTATAATACAGTGGCTGAAGAGGTAGCGAGGGGTTTCCATTTTTTTACTGCCCAAGCTCTCCTCTTTGCCGTGCCAATTACTCTGGGAGCTATATTAATCTCTATCTTTCAAGGATTGGAAGTGGCAATTGCCTTTTCATTGATCCTCTCCATTCTGGCTTCCATTGCTGTCGAAAGTAGGATAGAGTTTTTTGTTTATTTCCTTGTAGGGTCTCTTTTAGCGGCCTATGGAGTAAGAAATTGCAGAGAAAGATCGGTATTGATAAAAACAGGAATGAAGGTTGGTCTTTTAAATATTGTTATGTCTTTATCGATCCAGTCTCTATATGGAAATCCTTACTCTCTCCTCGGTGCCATTTCTGTTGTATCTGGTTTTCTGGGTGGTATCTTAGCTGGAGTTATAGCAACCGGTTTTCTACCATTGATAGAGATAATTTTTGGTTTTACTACAGATATCAAGCTGCTGGAGTTGTCCAGCTTGGATCAGCCCATCCTTAAAGACTTAATGGTCAAGGCCCCTGGCAGTTATCATCATAGCGTCATGGTTAGTAACATGGTCGAGGCAACAGCTGAAAGCATCCATACCAACCCTCTTTTGGCAAAAGTAAGTGCATATTATCACGACATTGGAAAGATAAA
>JAFDDS010000088.1 GCA_019310745.1 Deltaproteobacteria bacterium
GCCCTTATTAATATAAAAAGCAAGGAAGTCCCTGAAGCAATAATTATAGTTACTGTAAGAAATGACGGAAAGATTTTAAAGGCCTGGTTTAGGAAAAAATCCAACAACCCTCTCTTTGATGATTCTGTGCTGAAGGCTGTTGAAAGATCAGATCCTCTGCCTGAATTTCCACCCGGTTACTTGAAGAGTTATGATGAAGTTGAAATCAATTTTAGTCTCAAAGACCTTATTCAACAATAGAACCGCCTTTCGGATAGTTATATGGATTTTGGTTCTATGTGTAGGCATTATTTTGCTGAAAAAGGAGTCAGAGGCACGGCTTTATATAGATATCACGTCTCCTTCAATGAGGAAGATAGCTATTGCTATACCTGATTTTAAGTACATAGGTAAAAAAAATGAACACCCAGACTTAAGAAGCAAACTTCCCGGTATTATATCCAATGATTTTGATCTCAGTGGTTATTTTAGACCACTGGATAAAGATTCCTTTATTGAGGACCCACAGTCTGGAATTACAGGCGACACCATCCATTTTAAAGATTGGTCAGTTATTGGGGCCACACTCCTCTTAAAAGGTGGTTATAGTTGTATAGGTGAACAGCTTAAGGTAGAGATACGGTTATTTGATGTCTTCTCTGGCAGACAACTTTATGGGAAAAGAGTGCTGGGGCTGATTGAACAATCACGATATTTAATGCATCGCCTTGGGAACGATATTATGCTTACATTGACTGGACATCCCGGACCATTTTTAACCAAGTTGGCCTTTGTTGGAACTTCTTCTGGGCAAAAAGAGATTTACATATCTGACTATGATGGACATAACACGGAGCAAATAACACAACACAATACTATTACTATTTCACCACGATTTTCTCCCCTAGGCGACAAGATGATTTATACCTCTTTCCGTAATGCAAGAACAATGCTTTTTATGCATGACATGATCAAGAAATCAGTTACAAAGATTTCAGACAGAAAGGGACTCAATATTGCTGCTGCATGGAAACCAGACGGAAGAGAGCTTGCCTTGACACTTACAGTTAGTGGAAATCCGGACATCTATTTAATTGATTTAACAGGTAAAATTGTGAAGAGGCTGACCAAGAATTGGGGGATTGATGTCTCTCCAACTTTTTCGCCTGATGGTAAAAAGATGGCCTTTGTTTCTAATAGATCCGGCTCGCCTCAGATATATGTCCTTGATCTTATTACTAACAAAGTAGAAAGATTAATATTTGAAGGTAATTATAATACCTCACCGGCCTGGTCAAAGCTCAATAGTATAGCTTTTGCTGGTTCCACAGACGGTCACTTCGACATATATACTATTTCGCCAGATGGAAAGGATCTTCATCGTGTAACTCATAATCAAGGGAATAATGAGGATCCGTGTTGGTCTCCAGACGGGCGTTATATTGCCTTTAGTTCGAAAAGAACAGATGGCAACCACCATATTTTTATTGCTAATGCCAATGGGCAAAACCAGAGACAAATAACTTTTTTACATGGTGATCAACTATCACCTTCGTGGGTTCAACATTTTCGATGATTACTACCTTTTTAATAGAAAAGTATTATTTGATATCTAAATGCTTGAATTTCAAAATGAGAAATGATAGGTATATATACTTATATAAAGTGAGGTCCCATTGTTATATAAACTAAAAACAAGGAGGTAAAAGACTATGAAGAGGAACCTAATAATTGCAGTACTTGTGGTTTTTGCATTCTTATCCGTTTTTTTGCTGTCCTCATGTGCTAAAAAGCAGGTGGTAACAGAAGAGAAGCAGGTAAAAGCTCCCCCTAAGGAGGTAGCAAAAGTTGAGAAAGAAAAGCCTGCAGTCAAAGAGGTAAAGGAAGCGGAAGAAGTTAAAAAGTCAGACGAAGCCAAACTTGAGAAGCTCAAGGAATTGGAGATGACTAAGAAAAGAGAGGCCGAGGCAAAGATGAACGAGGAAAAGGCCTGGGAGGAAAGAAGGATTGCAAAGGTTGAAGCAGAGTCGATCTATTTTGATTTTGATAAGTCTTTTATTAAATTAGAATATAGGGCTGTACTTCAAACAAAGGCAGAATTCCTGAAAGATTACCCCAATGCTCATATAAGGATTGAGGGTAATTGTGATGAAAGGGGTACCAACGAATATAACCTCGCTTTGGGAGAAAGAAGAGCCAATAGCGCAGCGAAATTCTTAGTCTCTCTCGGGATTCCTTCTGAAAGGATAGAGGCCATAAGCTATGGTGAGGAGAGACCTCTTGCGTCAGGTCAGGGCGGAGGGGCATGGGCTCAGAACAGACGTGATGATTTCACAGTTATAGCTAAATAAGTTACAGAAACGTAAGAATCAAGGGGCGAGATTCTTGGACATAAGGGAAACTGTTTCCTCTGTCTAAAATAGACTCTTCTCGTTATTATGTGAAGCATAAAAGAGTGCTGATGGCACTTTCGATATTATGGATTTTAGTGGGTGAGTGAAGACGTAAAGCAATGGTTAACATAGCTATTAAATTTTTTATTTTTCTTTCAGTTTTTATTTTTTCTCTCACTTCCTGCGCCTCTCAGAAGGACATAATTTATCTTAATAATCAGGTTAACGCACTTTATCGGCAATCAAAGAAAGATGAAAAAAGATTTGAGAAATCCTTAAAGAAATTTGAAGAAAAAATTAAAGCTCATGAGTCTGTGCGAGAGGAAACAGTAAAAAGCTTGAATGAGGATAAGGGGCGCTTGAACAAGGATCAGGAGTCTATACGCTTACACCTTGCCCAATTTGAAGCTGACCTTTTGGAAATAAAAGATAAAATTCAAGAATTGACCGGCAAGGTAGAAGAGAACAGTCATCTATTAAAGGGAGCCATAGAGGAAGATACTACTAACGTTGATGCTATGATATCCAAGATGAAGGAACTTTCTTCTATGCTTGATGAGCTCAAACCAAGGATTGAGAAGGTTGAGAGTTCGTTACGCTTTAAGCCTTCGGTTACTACAAAAACGACTGGCCCGGAAAAGGTTTTACCTGTCCAGGAGACTCCAAAAAAAGATATCTCCACTTCACAGGAGAAAAAGCTGACAGAATCAGAAACATATGATAGGGCATTGGGCTATTATAGGGATGATCGGTATGAAGAAGCTATGGCAGGGTTTAAGAATTTTCTTACACTGTATCCCACATCTGATCTAGCAGATAATGCGTATTTCTGGATCGGTGAGTGTCACAGGGCCTTAAAAAAGTATGAGGAAGCAATTTTGGCCTATCAAAAGGTCATTAATGGCTATCCAAAGGGTAATAAGGTTCCTTCAGCTATGTTACAACAGGCACTCACATTCGAGAAAATAAATGATACGACAACTGCCAACCTCGTATTTAAAAAACTGGTTAAGAATTTTCCAGATACCAAAGAGGCTGAGATCGCCAGAAAAAGACTTAGAAAAAAATGAAAGTTAACAGTGAGCCGAGATGAGCGAAAGGTGCTGAAACCTCACCTTGACGTGATCTGCTTAAATAACACTGTTAAGTCTATACAATACTACATGCTCGGATCAGCCTACAATTGCAGGCGAGGCCTGCCCATCATCCCTGCCCGACATCCGCCAGGCGGGTCCGGGCCAGGGTTAATATGGTGCTTTTCCGCATTTGAAGTTAACAAGGTATTGTATCTTTTCAGAAACTTTAGCCGGTGGTGGCTTTAGTCACGATACATCAGGTATGGTTTTCTTGAATCAAGGAAGCCTTCCAGTTCTTTAGAATAACCCTTCAAGAGCTGCTCAATTTCTTTTCCTGCCTCTAAAGCGAGCCTTATTGAAGAATCTCCAAAAATAAGGTCTATTGGGAGTTTTGTAAACTCATATTCATAAGGAGGTTGCTGCCAGGCGAACGTATCTCTGTAGGTTTCTAGAATTACTCTGAGCAAGGAAAGTGATGTCTGGTAAGGTCTATAAATTTTAGGATTTACTACATGAATCATAAAGCCGCCACAAAGCTTTGACTTCCATTTGTTGAATGTAGGCCTAAAATAATATTCTTGAAGATAGCATCCTTTAATGTCTTTCAATGCTAACCTTTTTTTAATTATAGATGGATTTATAAAGGGTGCGCCAAATATCTCGAATGGACGACATGTCCCCCTACCTTCTGATATATTTGTGCCTTCCCAGATGATCTGCCCTGGATACACTAAAGCAGTTTCAAAAAGAGGCATATTTGGTGAGGGCATAATCCATCTTAACCCTGTATCTTTCCATAACATATGACGATACCAGCCCTTGAGAGGGATTACAGTAATGTCACAGTCAATCTTAAAGACATCATTAAAAAAGTGTGCCAGTTCTCCTATTGTCATTCCATGGCGCATAGGAAGAGCGAATGGCCCCACAAGAGAATACAATTCGGGGCGCAAAAGATTTCCCTCTACTATCATTCCACCTAAAGGGTTAGGCCTATCTAATATAAGAACTCTTTTTCCTGTCCTGGCGATTTCTTTAAGGCAGTAGAGCATAGTGCTGATAAAAGTATATGCTCTTGTTCCTACGTCCTGTAGATCGATGATAAGAACATCTATAGTATCGAGGATATCAGACAGCTTACCTGTTTTGTTTCCATAGAGACTGAATACCGGGATATGTAGCTCAGGATCAAAATAGTCTTCTGTCTCAACCATATTATCCTGATCTTCGCCTCTGAATCCATGTTGGGGGCCGAAAAGTATTTTGAGATGCCCTAAAAGGAGAGAAGAGATCACATCTTTTGCATTTTTTAGATTATGATCTACAGAAGCCTGATTAGCTAATAGTCCTAAGGA
>JAFDDS010000089.1 GCA_019310745.1 Deltaproteobacteria bacterium
AAAATTATGCTTGCCACTGTTTTTAGCAGCTCTGTTATAGGAATTGATGCCTATATAGTGGAGGTAGAGGTGGATATCTCGAGGGGCCTGCCATCTTTTTCCACCGTAGGTTTAGCAGAAGGGGCAGTAAGGGAAAGCAAGGATCGGGTCAAGGCTGCTCTTAAAAATTCTGGTTATAATTTTCCTGCTGATAGGATTACTGTTAACCTTGCCCCCGCTGACATAAAAAAGGAAGGGAGTGGCTTCGACCTTCCTATAGCTATAGGAATACTGGCAGCAAACGGAATTATTCCCCATTCAGCTTTGAAAGATCATCTTATTATTGGCGAGTTATCTTTAGACGGTAGCATAAGGCCTATCAGGGGTGCTCTCTCTATGGCCATTATGGCCAAGGAAGTCGGTCTAAAAGGAATCTATCTTCCTTTCGAGAATGCCATGGAAGCAGGCGTAGTTGGGGAAATAGATGTGTATCCTGTTGATGCGCTTTCAGAGTTAGTTCAATCACTGAATGGCATAGAATGCCTTGTACCAATCCAAATAGATCCTGATTTCATGGGTACGCAACAAAACTATGATGTCGACTTTAGTGATGTACGTGGTCAGGAAAACGTTAAAAGAGCATTGGAAATTGCTGCTGCAGGCGGTCATAACGTCTTGATGATCGGTCCACCAGGTGCAGGAAAGACCATGCTTGCACAAAGACTTTCAACGATATTGCCAAACCTTTCCTTTGTTGAATCCTTGGAAACATCCAAAGTTTACTCTGTTATGGGCCTCATGCCAAAAGGAAAAGGTTTGGTAACAACGAGACCTTTCAGAGCTCCCCACCACACTATTTCTGATGCCGGCCTGATAGGTGGTGGCCAGATACCAAAACCTGGAGAGGTTAGCTTATCCCATAATGGGGTCCTTTTTTTGGATGAAATGCCGGAGTTTAAAAAAAATGTTCTTGAGGTGCTTAGACAACCAATGGAAAATGGCCTCGTTACCATATCCAGGGCAAGTTCTACAGTAACATATCCGGCTAACTTTATTCTCATCGGTGCAATGAATCCATGTCCGTGTGGCTTTTTTGGCGACCCAAAGCGGGAATGTACATGCTCTTATAGAGAAATACAAAGATACAGGGCACGGATATCAGGACCTCTTATGGATCGAATCGATATACATATAGATGTACCATCAGTGCCTTTCAGAGATCTCACAGGGACGAGCCAAGGTCAATCTTCTTTTGATATCAACAGGAGAGTAATAAAGGCAAGAAGCCTCCAAGAAAATAGATTTTATAAGTCAAAGATTTATACCAACGCTATGATGAACAGCAGACAGATAAGAAAATTCTGTCAAATTAATGAGAAATCCAATTTATTATTGGAAATGGCTATGGAAAAATTTGGGTTGAGTGCGCGGGCCCTTTCACGCATTCTTAAAATTTCCAGAACTATCGCAGATCTTGCAGGATCTCAAAACATTGAACAGATTCATATAGCCGAGGCAATACAATATAGATCTCTTGATAGGAACTTGGTTGTATGAAAAAATGTATCAAAATAGGCCTCTTTTTAATCCTTTTTTTCACTCTTTTAATCGCATCAACAGGTATTGCCTTATGGTATCTCTGGTCGAGTAACCTTCCATATATAGGGTCTCTTAAAAATTATAATCCTCCGATTATAACAAAAATATTTGCTGACGATGGTCAGATCATAGGTAAATTCTCAGATGAAAAGAGGGTCTTAGTTCCTTTCGACAAAATTCCCACGCATACCATTAATGCCTTTATTGCTGTAGAAGACGCCCGATTTTTTCAACACAAAGGTATCGATTTTTCAGGCATTCTGAGGGCGCTTTTTAAAAATATTAAGGCACGCAGGATCGAGCAAGGAGGAAGCACTATCACACAGCAAGTCACCAAATCACTTCTTCTCAAAAACCCCGCGAGAACGTACAAAAGAAAGGTGAGGGAAGTACTGCTCTCCCTTCAAATTGAAAAGGAATTCTCTAAGAATAAAATTCTTTCCCTTTACCTCAATCAAATATACATGGGTCATGGACTATATGGTATTGAGGCAGCTAGCGAGGTCTACTTTGGTAAAGACACAAGGAAATTGAATACCGCAGAATCAGCTCTTTTGGCCGGTCTCGCTCAAGCCCCGAGCAGAGATGATCCTATCAAACATTTTAACAGGGCCAAGCTACGGCAAAAATACGTTTTAGAGAGAATGAAGGACGAGGGATTTATAAACGATAAACAATTTAAAGAGGCATTAACGACAAAATTAACAATTAAGTCAGAAAAAGAACAGTACACTAAAAAGGCCCCTTACTTCTTAGAGCATATCCGCCAAATGATTGAAAGAAAATATGGTCGCCATCTCCTCTATAAAGGGGGATTAAAGGTCTATACCGCTGTTAATCTAAGAATGCAGGAAGCGGCAAAAAAAGCAATAAAAAAAGGACTATACGAGCTTGACAAGAGAGAGGGATTTAGAAGCCCAACAAGACGATTCATTTTTTCTGGAGAAGAGACGCTTAATGAGCCAAAGCTCGAAATAGTAAGCAAAAACCCCTTGGAAATAGGAACAATTACTCAAGGTACTGTTATTAAAGTAGACAGCATAAACAAAGAAACCCTCGTTCAGATCGAAGATAAAAAAGGAATACTCCCTTTATCAAATATGAAATGGGCAAGGATGGTTGACCCAGAAAAGGCATATTTTGAGAGCAAATTGCAAGATCCAGCCGATGTTTTAACTCCAGGTGATATCATTACTGTGAAAATCATTAAAAAATCCAAGGATTTTCCTGAACTAATCCTATCACTAGAACAAGCACCTGAGGCCCAAGCAGCCCTGCTCTGTTTGGAAGCCAAAACAGGTTATGTAAAGGCAATGGTTGGAGGATTAGATTTCTCTAAAAGTCAGTTTAACCGGGCAACTCAGGCAAGGAGGCAACCCGGTTCTGCATTCAAACCAATCACGTATACTGCAGCCCTTGACAATGGATTAACCCCTTCTTCAATAATTATCGATGCGCCTTTTATATCTCCCATTGGTGAGGAAGATAAGCTATGGAAACCGAAAAATTACAAGGAAAGATTTTATGGGCCTACCCCGTTTAGGACTGGCCTAATAAAATCACGGAATATAATGACAATAAAGATTTTAAAAAAAATCGGTATTAAGCACGCAATTGATTATGCAAGACAGATGGGAATAGATTCTCCTCTTAATGCTGACCTATCATTAGCCCTTGGTTCATCAGGAGTATCCCTTGTTGAATTAACAAAAGCATACTCAGTCTTTGCCAATGGAGGTATGCTGTTAAAACCAATTTATATTACTAAAATAATTGATAGAAATGGAAAGATTCTCGAAGAGAACCAGCCCTCTTTTTCTGAGTCAATCTCTCAAGAAACAGCATATGTAATGACTGATCTTTTAAAGGCAGTGGTTACAGAGGGTACAGGTTGGAGAGCTAAAGCACTGTCAAGGCCAGTGGCAGGAAAAACCGGCACCACGAATGACCTAAGGGATGCATGGTTTATAGGTTTTAGCCCTACCTTGGTTACTGGCGCCTGGGTAGGCTATGATGATACCAGACAAATGGGCAAAGGAGAAACTGGATCAAGGGCTGCGTGCCCTATTTGGCTTTACTTTATGAGAGAGGTTCTCAAAGGAAAACCCATAATCCCATTTCAACATCCTGAAGGCGTAGTTATTACAAAAATAGATGCCAAAACCGGTCTATTAGCTAGTCCCTCCTCACAAAAGACCTACTTTCAGGCATTCAAGAAAGGTACAGAGCCTGCTACGTATTCCCCGAAACCAGATTCTGGAAAACCTGGGGAATTCTTTCAGCTTGATATGGATTACTCTAATTAAGATAAATATTTTTCTCTAACCTTCAGATAGTCTTCCTCTAACAAACTATTTGATTGAGCATAGGTGTCGGATTTATGTATTATATCGCCCACCTCTTGTCTTGATATTTTATTTCCTCTTATCTGCACTATCTTAGATAATGTTTGATAACCCAAGACAAATGGTATGATACAAAACATCCGAATAGATCTTTCTTCTAAAGGCAGCAATTTTATATATCTCAAAGTTGAATCCAAATATGTGACTATTAAAGGTATTACACTATTTGTTATTCCCTGTCTCTGTTTGATTGATAGGGTTTCAATTGCATTAATCTCAATTTGATATTCCTCTGTGATACTATTTGGGATATAACACCAACCTCGTAATATATCTTTTTGATAATCCTTAATGATATTTATTAGTTGCAAGGCAATGCCAAAATGAATTTGAAATTTCTCTAATTCCGATTTTTGCTTCTTTACGCTTTCCCTATGGCAAAATATTTTTGTTAGCATCACGCCTACAACACCTGCTACGTAGTAACAATATTCTTCTAACTCCTTAATGTCTGCGAGCTGAAACGTTTCGCTATTACTCTGTAGTTTCCTCTTCTGAAACTCCAACATTCCCTCTGAGGTCTCAACGATTAAGGGGTCAATTATTTTTCTGTAAGTATCTCGTAAATGAAAAAAACACCGTAATACTATATGACCGTTTTCTATAAGGTTTTTTTCATTAGAGCTTTCTTTCCATCTGAATTTCAGAGATTCATATAATTTCAACCGATGAGATAAGTCTTTATTTCCCTTAAAAATCTCTGAAAAATCTCTCAAATCTGCAATCTTCTCTCTTTCATCCTGATATATAGTATCCTCAAAGGTATCGGCTATCCGAAACAGTAAATATCCAAGAAGAACTGTCTTAAAGATATCTCCC
>JAFDDS010000090.1 GCA_019310745.1 Deltaproteobacteria bacterium
CACAAGACCGATGGGGACGATCGAAAGAACCAGAAGGGGCGATACCCAGCTATCCATGACGAGCGCAAGAACGCAGAATATGATTAAGAGTCCGATAAAAGCTCCGAATTTTAGGCTTTCAAAGGTTTCCCGTTGTGTTGCCCGTTGGCCTTCGAGCCGAATGCTTACACCGGGGAATTTAGTCGGGATTTGTTTAAGCAGAACGGGTTGCAGGCTTTCGATTACCTTCCCTGCCGTTGTCACATTCTCGTCGATCTCGGCTGTGATGGCAACGGCCCTTCTTCGATCCAGATGTTTTAGATCAGCCCATCCCCTGATTTGTTCTATCCGGGCCACATTGAGCAATGGAACACGCATGGGCCTGCCCTCGGCTGATTGAATGAGAACGGTCAGGTTTTTCAAATCCTCCAATCTATACCTCTGACTTTTAGGAAAAAGAGCCCGGACTTTAACATTGTCACTCCCTTCCTGAAAACTTTGGACAATTGCACCGAAAAAGGCGTTCTTTACCTGCTGGGCGAGAGATGCTGAGCTAAGGCCGAGTCGTTGCCCTTCCTCGTTGACCGATATGGAGATCTCATTCTTTCCGGGCCTGAGATCTGTCTCGATATTAGAGACGCCGAGTACAGTAACGATATTTTTCACTAAGAACCTGCTGGCCGCTTCAAGGTTTTCCCATGTGTTGCCAACGAGTCGGATATCAAGCTCTTTTCCACCTACGCCTCTTTCAAGCCTTGAAAAGCTGAGGGACGTAATGCCGGGCAGGGTTTTTGTATTTTTTCGCCAGACCGATATGACTTTATCACTTGTTATGCTCCGGAGTTCTGCATCTCTCAACTCAACCTGAACCTGAGCAATATGTCCTCCTCTATCCGAATCAATAGATGTCTCCCCAAACCGCACGAGGACCCGCTCAATGAGAGGCTCTCTTCCGCTAGGATCTCCCAATTTCCGCTCTGTCCGTTTCAGGGCATTTTCAAGTTCAAAAACCATCTTTCGTGTTCGATCGGATCGCGTTCCTATGGGATATCGCACCCGGGCAACAATACTGTTGGTATCGGGCATGGGGAAAAAGGTGAAAAGGAGACGTCCTCCGGCTGGCATTCCGAAACTCAAGAGGACTATAGTAATAGAAGCACCGATAATCCAATAGCGCATTTTTATGAAAAAGACTGACGCAGGCCCCACCACTTTTTCAACAAAGATATCAACACCGGACTCGATTTTGGCTCTCAAGAGAAAGGGCCTTTTTTTCCCAATATGATCCCTTTCCAATCCGTGTTCTATGTGTTTGGGGAGAGAAAAGAAGACTTCGATCAAGCTGACGGACAAAGCCACGACGACCACCCAGGGAAGGGCACCCATGGTTCTTCCCATTGCACCGGATACGAACATGAGAGGAACAAAGGCCCCTATCGTGGTTAGACTTGAAGCAAGAATAGGCCAGAATACGCTGGTTGATCCTCCGTAGGCTGCTTCATATCTTCCTTCACCCATTTTGAATCGGTTGTAGATATTCTCCGAGACCACTACTGCATCGTCAACAATCATCCCAAGCACGAGAATCAGTCCAAACATGGTGATCATGTTCAAGGTCATGCCTGAGACGTACATGACAAAGATGGCCCCCAGAAAGGAGACCGGTATGCCCCAGGCCACCCAGAAAGCGGTTTTCATTTCGGTAAAGAACCATAGGACCAAAAAGACAAGAATAAGCCCCATAATCCCGTTTTCCACAAGGATATTCAGACGGTCTTTGATGCGGATAGACTGATCCACGAAAATATCCACAGCTATTCCCGATGGAAGGCCCTTGCGAAACCCGTTAAGGTACCTCCTAACGGCATCCGCTGTGGCCACCGTGTCCTGTGTTTCGGTTTTATTCACCTGTATTATGGTAGCCCTTTGGCCGTTGTAGCGGGCCCCGATTTCAACATCCTCCCAATCCCGAGTGATTTCAGCCAAGGCACCAAGTGTGATTTCCCTGCCTTCCGACCCTTGGCTTATAGGAATCTTCAAAAAGTCCTTGGGATCCCTTTTTTGTTCACGGATCCTTAAAAGAAAGTCCCCTCGTTCTCCATGGATTGTGCCCAAGGGAAGATCAAGACTGGCCGCTTTGATGGCCTCGGCCAGCTGGCCAATGGTAATACCGTATTCTCTAAGACGGGCTTCAGTCACGGATATGAGAATTTCGGGGGCACGAACGGATTCAAGGGCAACTTCCGTTGCTATTCGATGTACGATCAGTTCATCCCTCAACAGCTCGGCATAATGTTTAAGCGTCCGCTCAGGTACACGGCCATGGACGATAAGGGTCGCAACTGGGTCCTTTCGTTTTACTTCACTGACAATTATATCTTCTACGCCTTCAGGAAAAATATCTATCTTATCGATACGATCTCTTAAATCGATGAGGGCTGAATCAATATCGGTCCCCTCCTTAAGCTCTATCGTGGCCGAGGCAAGCCCCTCAATGGCGCTCCCTGAAATGGATTTGAATCCCTCGATCCCTATGCATTGTTCTTCAATCGGCCTCAACACTGCCTGTTCCACCTCAACAGGTGAGGCGCCTTCATATCGTGCAGAGACATTGATCTTATCAAGATCCGAGGAGGGAAACGTTTCCCTTCTGATCTGTACTGCCGCCAAAAGGCCAAGTCCCAATATAAAGATCATTACGACATTGGCTCCGGTCCTGCTTCTCAGAAAGAAAGAAATTAATTTCATGATTCAGCTTCCTTTTCCCATAGCCGTACGGAACTTCCTTCAAAGGCCCCAGGTATGTCATTTAGAACCACTTTTGAACCGGAGGGCATGGCGGGAGTCACCGGAAGAATCACATCCGTTCCTAGGACGATGATAGGTTCGACATCAACTTTGCTGAGTTTGCCGTCTTTAATCAGATAAAGGGTATTATCTGTGTTCATGGCTTTTTCCGGAACCACGAGGATGTTTTTGTAACCTCTCCCGTGAATGACAACCCTTACAAAAGTACCAGGAAGCAGGCCTCTGCCCATATTTCTCCTCATCCTCTCATAAGGCCCAGGCATTTCAATGATCGCTGTTATCGATCTTGTTGTCTCATCTAATTGAGCCCCGATACCGCTGAGGTGGCCAGTTATTTTTTGCTTTTGACCCAATGACGTCCAGAAAATATCCGCCCTCAATTTGACCTGTTTCCAGGGCGGAATATTCCTGTCCAGTGTGTCAAAATCATAAAGGGCTGACATATGGCGTGTCTCTATAGGGATTGCCGCTTCTATAGGAGAATCGACCGGATATATGCTGGCCAATAGTGTATTAGGCTGTATTACCTGATACGTCTTTGCCCTGACATTTTCAATCCGACACCTGTAAGGAGCCCGGATAATGGTCTTTGAGCGCTGAATCCTTTTTGCCTTGAGCATTGCAAGAGATGCCTGACGGTTTGCTTTAAGTACTGCCAGTTTCTGATTTCCTAGGGCAATGTTCGCCAGGCGTTTCTCCATAGCGAGGAGTCGTTCGTTTCTACGAGTCTCGGCAACTTGAACCTGTTGTTCGGAAACAAGTTTTTTTTTGAAGATCTCAAGAAGGCGTTCATGATCTTTTTTCGCCAGCTCAAATACCTTCTTTTCAATTTCGAGAAGTCGAGTATCGCTTTCTTGTTGTACTTTGACTTCGGTCAGCTGTGCATCAATTGCAGTTATCTGGGCTCTGAGTTGCTCAATCTCAGCAACGATCGATGAATCATCGATGCGAAACAACAGCGCATCCTTTTCGACGAGATTCCCTTCAACAGCATGCGGACCCATTTCCACTACCATCCCCGGGATTTCCGACAGCACATCAAGACGCTCGGAAGGGCGAACCGTTCCATACCCGCGAATCATGGCATCATAGCTTTGTGCTTTTACCGTTTTCACTTCGGCTGTTGGCCGAAAGTCTGGCGGCTTCTTTTTTTTCTGAATGGGCCGGGTTGAAATAAGTTGATAAAATAGCCCGACCCCAACAGCGATGCCGATAAAGATGCCCAAAGCATTCAGTAATTTTCGTTTCATTCTTATATCCTCCTAGCCATGTATAAATATTACATGATCCCATAGTATGCATGATGGCTTAATGTATAAAAACTAATTCATCCAACAATAGTATCAAGAGGATGCTCGAAAAATTCCAATTATTCTGGAGGAGACAATTGAAAGGTGAATAATATATCAGCTTCAATCAAAACAATTCTAATTATACCACTTCATGATAAAAATAGTTACTCAGAAAAATTGATACCTTGCCATTTGCTGCAATTTCTCTTGGATGAACTGTGATGATCTTTCCGTGGACCCTGAATGTCATAGAAGTTAGGTTTTGAGATATTCAAATTTTCCAAGCACCGTGTTGGGATAGGGTAGGGCCTCAGAAATGTCCTGGTCCAAATGGGCAATACCTTAGAGGGATTGGAAGCTGGCGTTATACTCCAGCCTGAAAATCTTTTTTTTATAGCCTTTGAGTAACATAATTTCTACCTTTTCTTATTAAGGAAAAAGAAAAGGATTGATAATAAAGTAAACCCCCAGCATCACGATCACCACACCTGCCCCCTTTCGGAACCAATTTCCGGCTCCCTGCCAGGTGCTGTTCTCCATGATCTTTTTAACCGCTGCTGTCGAACTTCCAGCCACCACAATGGGCAGGCAATGACCAATGGCAAAGAGCAGGATGAAAATAATTCCGGTTGCAATCTGCTTTTGAACCGTAATGATTGCAAGAATTGGGGCGATAAAACCAAAGGTACAAGAGCCCGATAGTATTCCATAGCCTGAGATTCAGGCGATAAAGCAGATTGCCTGACATGGCGCATTTTTCAACGCCAAGCATGCCTAAAGCAACCCAGACCAGGACCAACCCAATAAGGATCTGCCAGTAGTTGCCTACATCCCCCAGCATGCGACCTAAGAGGGCGCAGATAATGCCAATAAGGGCAATTGTGATAAATAGACCGGATGTAAAGGCTACTGAGTAGAAACCTGCTTCTCTCGGTTTCAGGATTTTCTCCTGTCCGCCCACATAGGCGACGATCAGGGGAATGGAGGCAAGATGACAGGGGCTAAAAACGACACTTATCATCCCCCAAAGGAAGCAGCCTGCAGCAGCAAGAGTTGTTCCACTGGTTATCCATTCGTTTACTATTATGAAAAAACTGTCCATCATCTGTGTTCTACCATTTATTAGTCAACACCCATTTTTTTCAGCTGAGCCATGATTTCTTTTTCACTCATAAAGCCTATATGCCTATGGACTTCCTTTCCTTTGGAGTCAAAAAAGATCTGTGTGGGAATGGCTTGGATGCCAAATCGCCCTGCCTGCTCCCGATTTTCCCACACATCAATAAACACGATAGCTGCCTTATCTCGATATACTTTTTCCATCTTTTCAATGATCGGCGCCATCATTTTACAGGAGATACATTTTTTGGCTCCCAAATCCACCATAGTGACCATACCCTTAACGGGCACCTTGCTGAAATCATGGGAATATTCCTCGGATAATGATAACCCGGAGGTTATCATTATAAAAAAAACTCCTAAAATCAGCTTGAATAGTAAACAAGATTTCACCTGTAATCCTCCTTTAAATCTTACTGAATCAGTCTTTAGCCTTTTCCCGATGTTCGCTTTACTATGAACAATAATAAACCTCTTTTCATGTATAATCAGTATTCCGCGTTCCTCATCCTGGTTTTACGGCCTGAATGTAGGCTGAAAATACCACCTTCTCTGCACCTTCACCGACATTCCACTCTCGGATGATCTTTTCGCTTTGTTCCTTTGGCCTAATGTTGATCTCCTGAAACCCTAAGGCGGAGAGAATTTTTTTCACCTCACCGGGTGAAATAGCGCCCGCCACTCACCCGGTATATGCAGCCGGATTTTTCAGGAGTTCTTCGGGAATTTCTCCAGAGCGAAGAACATCGGAAATAATGATACGGCCCCCTGGCTTAAGAGATCGATAGATCTCTCCGAAAACGGCGGATTTATCCGGGGAGAGGTTTATCACACAATTGGAGATGACTACATCCACAGAGTTGTCGGAAACGGGAAGTTCCTCGATTTTTCCCAGACGAAAGTCAACGTTTGATATGTTCAACTTTTCAGCATTTGCTCTGGCTTTCTGAACCATTTCCGTGGTCATATCCATACCGATGACCTTTCCTGACTCTTCCACCCGCTTAGCCGCCAAGAAGGCATCAAACCCCGCTCCACTACCAAGATCTAATACTGTCTCTCCCGGCTTTAAATCTGCCATGCTTATAGGATTCCCGCAGCCCAGTCCGAGGTTTGCTTCGCCGGGCGCTAAAAGGAGATCCTCTTCTTCGTAGTCAAGAGCTTTTCCAAGCTCCTTAATTGTGATCAGGGGAGTTGATTCGTCGCAACACGAGGGCATACATCCTCCACTTGCCCCCTTTGCAATCTCGGAGTATTTTTTTATAACCAAGTTGTGTATCTTATCTTTGAGATTTTCCATATCTTTCAACGCCTCCTTAGATTATGTCATTTCTTCGTTATCCATCTCTTGATTTCATCCTTTGTTGGTATTTTGCCAACGCTTTTGACCTCTCCGTCTACAACTACAGCAGGGGTGCCGAAAACGCCATGTTTGGCAATTTCCATGGTATCGGTGACCTTTCTGATATTGGCGTTCAAACCTGATTCGTTCACCGCTTCTTCCACATTCTTTTTGGTAGCTTCACACTTAGGGCACCCAGGCCCTAATACTTTAATTTTCATGATTATCCTCCTTATTTTCTTTTAATCACTATAACTTCCTTTTTGGCCTCTATAAACATTCAATGAGTTTTGCCCTCGGC
>JAFDDS010000091.1 GCA_019310745.1 Deltaproteobacteria bacterium
AAACTCACCTGTTTCGGGCTCTTAGTTTGTCATCTATATGCGCAGCTTACCCGTCAGGTAAGCTTAAGCTGCTATCAGGGATAAGCTGGGCAGGTTTTATTATCTTGGTATAAGAAACGTTAGTCGCTCCACAGTGGCGGAAGCAAACGAAAAACGATCTTACAAAATATTCGAGGGGCTCTTTTATTTATTGTATAGCAGATGTCGAGAAAAAAGCCCCCAGTCCAAATTCAGATTCAGGCATAAGCTATATACTCTTGATTCTTCTACTATTGACCTTTGCCTGTCTCTCTTTAGATGGGCCAAGTGCAGAAAGAGGAAAGGAGCGGTAAAGATACATACATTACTTGATCATCGTGGACATCTGCCTTGCTGTCTTATCGTTACTGATGGCAAAACCCACGATATCACAGCCGCTCGCAGACTTCGATTTGAACCGGACAGCATCTTGATTATCGACCGAGGATACATCGACTACTGCTGGCTTCACAGTGTTCACCTCCAGGATGCTTGGTTTGTGACCAGACTGAAGTCAAACGCAAGCTACTGGGTGAAAAAGCGACACAAAGTAAAAAGAGGCAGCGGGATTACTTCGGATCAAACCATAAGAATTAAAGGTACCAAGGCTTCCTGTATCCCTATTGACTTAAGACGGGTGCGCTTTGTAGATAAAGAAACCGGCCGTGCCTATGTATTTTTTACCAATATCTTCCACCTCAGTGCATCTGAGATAGCCGAAATCTACAAGGAACGTTGGCAAATTGAACTCTTTTTCAAATGGATCAAACAGCATTTAAAAATTAAAAGTTTTTTCGGAACAAGCAGAAATGCTGTGCTGCTTCAGATCTATATCTGCCTTTGTGCCTATTTACTTCTTGCGTATCTTAAGTTTCTTTCCAAATCCGCTTTTGATATGTATGAACTCAAGAAACGCCTGGAGGTAAATATCTTAGAGAAGATGCCCCTTTGGGAAATATTAAGACCAAGTCCGAAAAAACCTAAAGCCGCTGCCATAACATGGATCCAACTTTGCCTTGCTGGATTTGATAACATGTTGAATTATTGAGATATTATTGCATTAGTACTTTATGAAGCCAATAGACATGATTATATCTTATTGAAATATAAAGAAATTAAACCGGACACTACTGAGATAAGGATAGGAAATAAGAGAGAGCTATCAGCCCCGACTTATCGGGGCTGATAGAATAGAAATGTAAGCTAAAGGATCTTTTTAATCTCCTCTGTTAGTGCTGGTACTACTTCAAAGAGATCGCCAACAATACCATAGTCGGCCTTCTGAAAAATAGGGGCCTCTGGATCCTTATTTATGGCGACAATATATTTAGAGGTACTCATTCCAGCTAAGTGCTGAATTGCACCCGAGATACCGCAGGCAATATAGAGATTTGGAGACACAACCTTGCCTGTTTGGCCTACCTGGTCAGAGTGAGGTCGCCAGCCAGAATCGACTGCTGAACGTGAGGCACCGACAGTTGCAACAATGATATCTGCTAATTCCTCTAAAATCGTATAATTTTCTGGCCCCTTCATTCCTCTTCCACCAGAAACGATTCTTTCTGCTTCAGTAAGATCGACTTTGGCTCCCTCCCCCTGGATAATCTCAACAACCTTTGTTTTCAGCTGCGAATCATCAAGGCTAAATTCTGCATCAACAACCTCAGCTGATTTTGACCCATCAGGCTCATTCAATTCAAGAACATTCGGTCTTGCTGTTGCTATCTGGGGTACGCTATCTTTAAAGGTAGCTGTAGCGTAAGCCTTGCCAGCATAGATAGGCCTTTTTGCCACAAGGTTGCCATTTTCAAGAGAAAAGGCCACACAGTCTTGAACCATGCCTACCCCAAGCCTGGCAGCGAGCCTTCCTGAGAGATCCTTTCCCTGGACTGAAGCACCTAACAGAATGATAGCAGGCTCTCCTGATTGTGCTAATTGTGCGATAACTGATACATACGCATCGGTGGTATAGGTCGCGAGCCGTTCATCATCAGCAACAATCACCTTATCTGCACCATATTTTCCAAACTCAGGTGCCTTCCCTTTAATATTAGAGCCTAAAAGTATGGCTGTTACTGACTGGCCCATTTGATCAGCCAGCCTTCGAGCCTCACTTGTTAATTCAAAGGATATTTTTCTTAATTCACCTTCTCTCTGTTCAGCAACTATCCAAATTCCCTGTGCCATTTTTATCTCCTTTAATCTTTGTTAAAATAAACCTCTGTCACCTAAATAAGCTTTGCCTCTTCGTGAAGTAACCGTGTTAGATTAGCAGCCATTTCCTGTGGAGTTTCACCTTCTACTATTTTTCCCGCCTCTCTTTCTTCCGGAGGTGTGATTTTCATAATCTGTATCTTTGCCCCGCTTTCTCCAACCTGATTTGCATCCAGACCTAAATCAGCAATGGTCTTAACATCTAAGGGTTTCTTCTTGGCCTTCATTATACCAGGCAATGATGCATACCTTGGTTCATTTAATCCTTTTTGGGCTGTAATTAAAGCCGGTAGAGGTGACTCGATAACGAGGGTTCCACCCTCAACCTCTCTGTGAGCTTTTATGGTCGAGGCATCTTCACTAACTTCCAGTTTAAGAACTACTGATATCTGTGGAATGCCCAAGAGTTCTGCTAGAATAGAACCAACTATTCCGTAATCATCATCCATACCCTGTTTACCGCAGAGTATGATATCGTAGTCGAGGTCTTTAATCACTGCGGAAAGAACCCTGGCGATGCCAAGGGAATCGCTACCAGTAATGGCTGGATCATCTACCAATATTCCTTTATCGGCACCCATTGCTAAGGCAGTTCTTATGGATTCGGTTACCCGTTGCGGGCCTACCCCTATAATAGTGACTTCACCACCAAATTTTTCTCTAAGACGCAGGGCCTCTTCAACTGCATACTCATCATATGGATTTATAATCCATTTTATATTGTCTGTAGAGATTGACATGCCATCTGGGGCGATCTTAATTTGAGTTTCTGTGTCAGGTACCTGTTTTAAACAAACTAATATGTTCACGTTAATCCTCCTTTCTGATATTTCTAATTTTTAAGATTAACCAATTCTATTGGCAAGAAATAAAGTTTTTTGGCTAAGAATCCTTACCACTAAAATATTTATTATGTCAACAGAGATTAGGTAAAAGAAGTGTAAAAAATTTTTACTGTCTGTTGATGGTTATCTGTAGTCCGTTACACAGTTATGAAAACATGCTCGAATACATTCCCCTTTGAACTTGCATGAATAAGATCCCCGGGCCTCTCTCCTCTGGAGGAAGGTTATTACGGATACAATGTTCCGTGGGCTGGATAATTTGTTTTGCTACTGACAAACTGCAATGGACAACAAACATGACTAGCTTTTTATGCCATCTATAAAATAATTGCTGATATGTTTCGCAGCGGTTTCAATATCATATTTACGTCTTTTTGATAGAACCCAGAATCTCGACATTTCATCTAAGGCACCAAAAAATGCCCTCTTACCGATTCCAGGGATTATATCTTTTCTAATTAAACCCTTTTCTTTACCTTCTTGAATGATATCCCCGATTAAGTCAAGATATTGGACAAATTTTTCATTATGATAGTTTTTCATAAACTTGCTGCTCTGCCTCAGTTCTATCTGAATAATCTCTGCCATATCTTTGTTATCTTCAATGAGTTTAAGGTGAACCAAAGCAAATCTCTGAATCTTTTTCAATGGGTCACTTTCTAAACTGATTTGCTTTTTCATGTTATCTAAGACTTCCTTCATTTTTTCTTCAAAAAGGGCAATAAGAATATCGTCTTTATGCTTGAAATAAATATATATAGTTCCGTCTGCTATTCCTGCTTTTTTTGCAATTTCGGATACCTTGGCCTTATAAAAACCATTTTTAGCGAAAACCTTCGTTGCAGCGGATATTATCTTTCTATATTTATTGTTATTTTTTTGTCCCATCTCTTGTAAGTTCTGTGATAAAAGAATTTTTAAATTTTCTCATATGAATACTCGTTCATTTTCTAGCAAAAGGATGTCAGGCGGTCAATACATTTAAAAATATATGGGTATTTTTTTCAAAGGAAATAATGTAATGCACATTGATGAAAGATATAATTTCCTTTTAAATTGATGAGCCTTTAGCAAAATCTAAATTTGATCTTGACATAATCTTAGCCTAAAAATTATACTTTTATCAAAAATATAGTCACATTATAGCTATATTGTCATTAATTTTTTATACGATCAATAAAGAGAGAAGTAGGATGAAATATAGCCTATTTTTAGGATGCACTATCCCGGCTCGCTCTAGAAATTATGAATTATCTGCACGAGCTGTAGCAGCTAGACTGGATCTTGAATTTGTCGATATCGAGGGGTTTTCTTGTTGTGGATTCCCACTCGAGGCATCTGATGAAATGGGAGCAATTCTCCTCGGTGCCATGAATCTTTGTTTGGCAGAAGAAAAGGGATTGGATATATGTGCATTGTGTAGTGCCTGTGCCTCTATGCTCACAAAGACAGCCTATCATTTAGATAATGATAAAAGATTAAAGGAGCAGGTAAACAAGGAACTATCAAAGATAGGCAAAGAATATAAAGGAGAAGTGAAAGTCAAGCATTTTGCAAGGATATTACTGGAAGATATCGGCTTAGAGAGGATTAAAAAAGAGATTAAACAGGATTTGAAAAGGTTAAAGGTAGCCACACATTATGGATGTCATTATCTAAAACCCTCATATATTTATGAA
>JAFDDS010000092.1 GCA_019310745.1 Deltaproteobacteria bacterium
CACGTGTGATGGGTGCCCTGGTGGCAATGTTGAATATGCAGTGGAGGAAATGATGAGAAACGGAGCGAAGGCGATACATCTTGCTACCGGACTAGTTGTAGGATATCCTCCATGCCCCCATATCACGTATTTTTATGACTTTATCAAAACAAAATATGGCCTTGAAGTCGTGTATGGCACACATCCTATACCGCAAAAATATTTCACGATGCATAACAAATTAAAAACATGGAATGATCCCACGTGGAAAGAAATCATTCAGCCGACATTAGATGATGAAAAGACTCGCCTTGCCTATGATTAACAAACGAGTAGAGAAATTGAGCGGTCAGATACCCTTCTTTATCTTTCTCTTTGTTTTCTTTTCCGACTCTTTTACTGACTCGCTCATCGTCATCAACCTTTTCATTACCAGATAATTAATGGTATCTTTTTGATACTTTCCTTCTCTATTCTTTATTCCTGCCTTGATACCGGTGAGTATCTCAATCCCCTCATCCATATTTTCAATAGCATAGATATGAAATTTGCCTTTTTCTACAGCAGATATAACCTCTTTTTTAAGCATCAAATCGTTTATATTTCTTTTTGGGATAATAACACCTTGTTTCCCAGCGAGACCTTTGGCCTTACAGACATCAAAAAAACCTTCTATCTTTCTGGTAACTCCACCGATAGGCTGGCATTCACCTAATTGGCTTACAGAACCGGTAACAGCAATCCCCTGATAGAGAGGTCTTTTTGATAAGCAGGAGAGAATCGTAAACAGTTCAGCTGCCGAGGCACTGTCTCCATCAATCATTCCGTAGCTTTGCTCAAATGTAACACTAGCTGAAAGGGCAAGAGGATTCTCCAATGCATATTTATTCTTTAGGTAGCTTTCCATAATGAGGACGCCTTTTGTATGAATATTACCGCTCATTTTGGCCTCCCGCTCGATATCAACAACCCCTTCCTTGCCAGGGGTAGCTGTCGCAGTTATCCTTACAGGCCTGCCAAAGGTATAGTCACCTAAATCATAAATGCTTAAACCATTTAATTGGCCTACAACTTTCCCTCGCGTCTGTATATGGATTGTATCTTCTTGGGTCATTTCCTGTAGTTTCGCCTCGATAAGGTTTGATCTCTGCGCTTTTTCATCAATGGCCCTCTCGATATCACTTGATTCAATGAGTTTTTTACCCTTCTGCGTAGCCCAGAAGTTGGCCTCTACCATTAAATCTTTTATTTCTGGTAATCTCAGTGACATCTTTCGCTGGTTTTCCACCAGCTCAGATGTATACTCTATTATCCTTGCCAGACCTTTTTTATCAATTTCAAGCAGATCTTCTTCTTCACATACCTTTGCAATATAGAAAAGATAATTATTAATCTGCTTTTTAGCCATTTTAATAGTATCATCAAGCTGTGCTTTAACCTTGAACATCTTTTTAAAATCGCTGTCTAACGAATAGAGAAGATGATAGATATAAGGATCACCTATCAAGATGACTTTGATATTCAGAGGGATAGCCATAGGTTTTAAGGTTTTTGTTGATATAAATCCTATCTCTTCTGCCAGCTCTTCAATCTTAATCTCCTTATTTTTAATCGCCCTCTTAAGGGCATTCCAAGACCCAAGACTTCTGAGCAAATCAATGGCCTTGATAATGAGATATCCACCATTTGCTCGATGGAATGCGCCGGGTTTTATCATGGTAAAGTCTGTATAAAGGGTACCAAACTGTGCATGCTTCTCTATTCTGCCAAAAATATTAGGATAGGTAGGATTGGTTTCAATTATAACTGGAGCTCCCTTTACCTTTGAATTGTCAATCAAGACATTTACCTTATATCGGGCAAATGAGGGTTCGGGCTGGGATATAAAAAGTGAGCCTTGCTGAATTGGTTGTTTTTGTTTAAAATCTTCTATGTTAATAATAATGTCATCCTTCATCCCTTTGAAATAATCTCCTACCTCTGGCAAATCTCTATATTTTGTTTCGAGCTCTTCTATAAGAAGTCCGACTCGGTAAAGCGCTATTTTTTTGTCAAGTTCCTTAACCCGCTCTTTTGATTCTCTATCCAAGTTCCTAATATTTCTTACTGTTTCTTTCATATCGTTCTGTAATTCCTGGCTTGCCTTCTGGAGTTTTTTTCTTTCTTTCTCTGGCATGGCAGCAATAGTTTCGTCATCCATAGGTTTGCCATTCTTCGATGGGAGAATCATCATTCCTG
This sequence comes from Deltaproteobacteria bacterium, assembly GCA_019310745.1. The sequence continues at coordinate 2,218 of JAFDDS010000092.1, forward strand.
ACTGGCTAATATTCAGGACAAATCCCCCCTTGCTCACCTTTGTTTCTAACTGTGAGATTAATTCATTCCTTTTGGTATTCAATGTTTTGGTTATAGCTTCCTTTTCTCTATGATAATCCTCACTTTCAAAGACATCCTGAATATTAGTCTTAACCTCTTCAATGAACTCAGATACATCCTTTTGTAATTGTATCCCCATGCCTCTGTTCAGTTTAAGATATTTGGGGGTATCTGGTTCTTGAAAATTATAGACATAGCACCAGTCAAAGGGTGGTAAATCTTTTTTGGCTATTTTCTCAACATATGTTTTTGCAATAAAGGAAAGACCAGTTCTTTCTGGTCCAGCTACATACAAATTATAATCATTTCTTGGCATCTTGAGCCCAAATGTAATTCCTTTGATTGCCTTATCTTGGGCTACCAACAATTGCTTCTTTTTATTTATATCTTTTGTAGATTGAACGCCCAGAGAATCTGGATCACACCATGCGCGCAGCCTTTTTAGCGGTACTTCTTTCAATGTATTACCCATATCAAGCCCTTTCCATATCTTACTGTTATCTACTTTCTGTTCTCATTATCAACCCTTTTTTTAAATTGCAAGGCAATATTTAGCAATGTCTGTTGATGATTACCAGCGGCCTTTGTAATAGAAACAGATATGTCGATAATTTGAGACAATACGCTCACTATAGAAATTAAAGAAACTATCAGGTATGGAGCTACTGTAGTCACAAATTTGTTTGACTTCAATTTTTCTGAATGATACCTTACAAAAAAATGAATGACGATTCATTTTATTTGTATACTTTCACGTAAATTTGTTACTATCTTAGACACGTTAGCTCACCTAAAAAGGAGGTTTTTTTATGAATAGGGTTATCAAAAAGTGCGCGGTTATTGGAGCTGGTGTAATGGGAGCAACCATTGCAGCCCAGTTGGCCAATGTGGGTATCGAGACAACCCTTCTTGATATTGTGCTCCCTGAACTCACAGATAATGATAAAAAAAAGGGTCTTACCAAGGATAGTAAGGAATTCAGGAATAAACTGGCACAAAACGGATTAGAAAATACACTAAAGTCAAAGCCTGCATCCTTTTATATACCAGAGTACACCAAGCTGATCACAATCGGCAACCTGGAGGACGATATAGGGTTATTAGGCGATGTAGACTGGATTATCGAGGTAGTGGTGGAAAGGCTGGACATCAAAAAAAGCGTTTTTGAAAAGGTTGAAACGGTGTTAAAATCTGGAACCATAATCTCCTCAAATACCTCAGGTATACCTGCCAAGGCCATATGTGAAGACCGCTCAGAAAACTTTCGAAAGAATTTTGCCATTACCCATTTTTTCAATCCCCCACGATACATGAAACTTTTGGAGATTGTACCAGGCCCAGATACACTCCCCGAAGTGATCGAGACCCTTGCTGAAATATGCGAGAAGGTGCTCGGCAAGGGGATTGTATATGCCAAAGATACCCCAAATTTCGTGGCTAATCGTATTGGTATCTATAGCATGCTTTATGGTATCAAGGCCATGATGGACATGGGGCTAACTATTGAAGCTATCGATAAACTTACAGGGCCGGTAATAGGACATCCCAAGAGTGCGTCCTTTAGAACAGCAGATCTGGTTGGTCTGGATACACTTCTTCATGTAGCAGATAATGTATATCAAGGAGCGCATGATGATGAGAAACGGGAAATGTTTCAACCTCCGGATTTTATCAAAAAAATGATTGAGAACAACATGCTCGGTGAAAAGACCCGACAGGGTTTTTACAAGAAAGGCAAAGATATAGAAGGGAAAAAGGTAATACTTTCACTGGATTATACTACTCTTAAATACAGCCCACAAGAAAAGGTAAGGCTGGCCTCACTGGAAGCAGTAAAAAATATTCCAGGCACGGCTCAAAAAATTAAATCGCTTTACTCTGGCAAGGATACTGCAGGGCAATTTACTTTTACTACTTTGACAGAAACACTCATCTATGCCGCCAACCGAATTCCAGAAATAGCTGACGATATTGTAAATGTGGACAATGCAATGAAGTGGGGATTTGCCTGGAAGATGGGTCCATTTGAGGTCTGGGATGCCATTGGGGTAGGCAAGTCTGTGGCAAAAGTGAAAGAGGCGGGATACCAGATTCCAACCTGGGTTCAGGAAATGCTCGACAGCGGAAAAGAGTCCTTCTACAAGAAAGAAGCCGGCAAGCTCTATTTCTATGATCTTCCTTCAAAGGACTATAAAGAGGTTTCAGTAAAACCAGAGATCATACTTTTGCCATCCCTTAAGGATCGAGAGATGAAGGTGGCAGGCAATAAAGGTGCGAGCCTGATTGACATCGGTGACGGGGTAGCCTGCCTGGAATTTCATACAAAGATGAATGCTATGGGTGATGATATTATCAGTATGGTCATGAAATCGGCTGACATTGTGAGCAAGGATTTCCAGGGTTTGGTAATCGCTAACCATGCTGATAATTTCTCTGCCGGAATTTCCAGGGTTTGGTAATCGCTAACCATGCTGATAATTTCTCTGCCGGAGCTAATCTTCCATTGGTTTTATTTTCGGCCCAAGAAGAGGAATGGGATGAACTGGATTGGATGATCAAACAATTTCAGGATTCCTTTATGAAACTAAAATATTTGGACAGACCTGTAGTCGCTGCACCAGCTGGAATGGCCCTGGGCGGTGGGTGCGAGATTTGTATGGCTTCTGATCGTGTTCGCTTTGCAGCAGAGACCTATATGGGCCTTGTAGAGGTTGGTGTGGGTTTGATCCCCGCTGGAGGAGGATGCAAGGAAGTGCTTATCCGCAACACAGGGCACCTGTTCGAGGTACAGAAGGGAGGTATTTATCCAAAACAGATCGAATTAATGCCCTTCGTGGCCAGGGCCTTTGAGACCATCGCCATGGCCAAGGTAGCCACTTCTGGACCTGAGGCAATTAAGCTTGGCTACCTGAAATCT
>JAFDDS010000093.1 GCA_019310745.1 Deltaproteobacteria bacterium
GGAGCAGATGCCTTTATTGCCAAACCATTTACGCCTGACGAACTTCTTGAAACAATTCGCCAGGTAATTCAGAAGGAGGATAACCATGGAAAAAAATAAGGCCCTGGTAATCGATGATGAACAGGTTGTCTTAGATAGTGTCACTAAGATACTTACCGAGGAGAACTACGAGGTAGACGTATCCCTGAGTGGACGTGAGGGATTGAATCAGGCCATACAGAAAGAATATGACATTGTGCTCACTGACATCCGCATGCCAGACATCGGAGGCATGAGAGTTTTAAGGGATATTAAAAGGGCAAAACCAGCCCTTCCAGTTGTTATGATCACCGGTTATGCCTCAGTCCGGTCATCAGTGCAGGCAATGAAACTTGGTGCAGCAGATTATATAGAAAAGCCATTTACCCCTGATCAGCTGCTTAAAGCAGTAAACTCAGCACTTGATATAGCTGCTACCAAGCCCCCGGAGGAACAGGCTCTGATTCACAAGGAGGAGATGATTAAGGTCTTGGAGCGAGCTGCATCAGATAGTGAATTCCTTGCTCAATTGCTCTATGAAGGTGCAGACGCTCTCGAAGAGTACGATTTGACAGGGCCTGAGAAGCTTGCGCTGTTAACCGGCGACATTGAGTGGATAGAGAAACACATTGGATCGCTTAAACCAAATCAGAAGCTTTGGCTCGAACAGCGGCTTAGCGCAGAAATCTGGTAAATTTATGGAGGTAATACAATGGCTGAGAGAATGCTTATTATTGACGACGAAGAGGTGGTGCTGGATTCCTGCCGCAAGATATTTGCAGCAGAAGGGTTCGTTGTGGCGATCACTCCCAGCCCTCAGGAGGGGCTCAGGCTTGCCTCAGATTCATCCTTTGATGTTATCCTGTGTGACTGGAAGATGCCGGGCTTTGATGGAATGGATGTGGTAGAGGAGTTGGACCGACGTTCACCGGATTCTGTCGTGGTGATGATCAGCGGCTATCCCTCTGTGGGACGGGCAGCTGAGGCCATGAAGCGAGGAGCAATGGACTATGTCCCCAAACCATTCACCCCTGATGAGATCATAGATACGGTAAAAAAGGCAGTGAAGAGGAAGGTCACAGAAGAGAGAAAGGCCATGGGGAGATTTGAGAAAATTATACAATCTGTACAATTTCCCGCCCCCCCATTTGAGGACAAGCCACCAAAGACAATAGCAGAGACCGTTGCATCAACTGTGGGTGTAGGTAAGGCAACCTCGCCATGGGTAAGCGTGTTTGTCTTGGGTATTCTTGCTGGGGCATACATTGGATTCGGGGGTCTGCTTTCGACATGCGTGAGCTTTGACATAGCTAAAACAATGGGCATTGGCTTTAAGAAATTCATGGCTGGTACAGCCTTTAGCGTCGGTTTGATACTCGTTGTAATAGCAGGGGCGGAGTTGTTTACCGGTAACAACCTGATGATATCAAGTGCCATGACTAAAAAAATCACATTCAGAACTATGTCAGTGAGATGGGCTGTTGTCTGGTTTGCTAATCTCATCGGCTCATTGATTTTGGCGCTGATATTCTATTTCTCAGGCCTGTGGAAAACTGGCAACGGAGCGTTAGGTGCCTCTGCAGTTGCTATAGCCTACATGAAAGTCAACCTTAGTTTTGTTGAAGCCCTCGTCCGAGCCATTGGCTGTAACTGGCTGGTATGTCTGGCTGTATGGATGGCTCTGGCAGCTCGACAGACTGTGGGTAAAATATTCGCCATTTATTTCCCTATTATGGCATTCGTTGCCATCGGCTTTGAGCATGTGGTGGCCAATATGTATTTTATTCCCGCTGGCATATTTCTGCATATTTGGGCGGGAATTGCTGCTCCAGCGGCCTTTGATCCAGTATCCCTCAACTGGATCAGTTTCTTATGGAAGAACATGGTGCCGGTGACGATCGGCAACATCATTGGTGGTGCGGTATTTGTGGGCATGAGCTACTGGGGCGCCTACCTTAGACCGGTTTCTGGGAATAAAATTGGGGCCAGTTAGAAGTGAGGATAAGGTCAAACCTTTACCATTGTCTAAAAGTTTGTGCACTACTGTAATAAAAGGAGACGTAGATTCTAAAATAGCTTAATAGTGAAAGTTGGTTTGAATTTATGTCTCACGTTGTTTTTCCTGCCACAATCACCTCTTTGTTTATCGCTAATACATTTTATCAATTATAAGCATGATATTTCCATGATAGCCTAATAACTTATTACCAAACGTTATTTATTTTTCCAAAAAAGTTTGTAGGGAACGAATTGAAAAGAATAGATTTTTTAGATAAAGAGTGTAGCATTGGAAAGAAGGGGTGTAGTAATGTTGGAAAAAGGGTTTTATAAATCCGATTCACTCTTGATGCTTACTGCTATCATTTGGGGTAGCGCCTTTGTAGCGCAGCGAGTGGGAATGAGTTATGTGGGACCACTTACTTTTAATGGAATACGCTTTGCCTTAGGCACTATAGTACTGCTGCCATTAATAAGGTGGCGGAATCAGTACAAGAGGATCGGAAGCAGCTTACAGCGAACGAGCCTGGCACGGCAGGGTCTTTGGGGAGGTGGTCTCGCTGGCCTGGTGCTGTTCTCGGGTGCGACCCTCCAACAGATTGGCCTGGTGTACACCACTGCAGGGAAGGCAGGTTTTATCACTGGGCTCTATGTGATCATTGTTCCCCTGATGGGGTTATTCTTGGGTCACTGGCCAGGCTGGGGAGGATGGGTAGGTGCTTGTTGTGCTACTATTGGCCTATATCTGTTGAGTGTGACAGAGGCCTGGACTTTCGCCCCAGGTGATTTTTGGGAACTGTTTGGCGCCTTTTTTTGGGCTGCACACGTGTTAGTACTAAGTTGGCTTTCTCCGAGAATGGAGAGGATTAAATTGGCCTGCACCCAATATGCAGTGTGCTCTATTTTGAGTCTTCTTGGTGCTTGTTTCACTGAAACCATTACGCTCGATGGTATCATGGGTGCAATCATTCCTATTCTCTACGGCGGTGTTCTATCCGTCGGCATTGCATATACCTTACAGGTGGTAGCGCAAAGGCATGCTCCCCCTACTCACGCCGCTATCATTCTTAGTTTAGAAGCCGTATTTGCTGCACTGGCAGGTTGGATCGTGCTGGGAGAGATACTATCTCTACGGGGTTTGATTGGTTGTGTGTTTATGTTTACAGGGATACTGAGCGCCTTATTGTGGTCGTAATTCCATTGTGAATACAGTGTCAGATCTTTATAGACCAGCCTCCAGTAGAATTATTTGAACCAAGCCGAATTCATGTGCATTTCATGATGCAATCATATAAAAAGTCATCAAAATGAAAAATAAATATTAAAAAAGCTTTTTGGATGATTTTTAGGTTGAAATATTCGACTAATCATATTAGTTAGAGTATTGTTAATTAACTACTTTACCATTTAGGAGAAAGGGGGATGGAGTATGAACAAGGGAGATTTAGTCGAAGAGGTAGCAAAGGTGGTCAATACCAAAAAGGAGGCCCAGGCAGCAGTGGATTGTGTTTTTTCAACCATTACCAATGCATTAAAAAAGAAGGATTCGGTTACACTCATTGGTTTCGGGACCTTTAAGGTGGGACAAAGAAAGGCCAGGACAGGAAGGAACCCACAGACTGGGGCAGAGATCAAAATCAGTGCAAAAAATGTAGCCAAATTCGCACCAGGGAAAGCATTAAAGGATGCTGTGAAGTAAATTTGCATTAATATAATTCCTAAAAAGCCCTCATTGGGAGCATGTGCCCTAATGAGGGCTTTTTTAATGGATGATCTTGTATGAAGATAGGGTCAGCCTAAATGTCCTCGATCAGATCAGTTTCTTATTTTTACATTTCTTATTATTTTTAATTGTTTCTAAGTTTGTAAAATGTAAAAATACAACATTCTGCTGGTTATTATCATTTGTGGGGCAAGATGGTGAGAATATGACAGAAGAATATACTATCGAGAGAATTGGTAAATATGCCTTGAATTCTCCTCTGGATTCGGGAGTCTTTATTGATGATAGCCAAGGCGTTCTCATAGATGCGACACTTTCAGACCTCCAAAAAGGTCAATTGACACCATACGTTCTTGAAAAGGCGGGCCCAAGAGAGAAAATTTTTTTTAATCCAGCGATAAGCAAGGCTGCTTTAGTTACATGTGGTGGGCTTTGTCCCGGTTTGAACGATGTTATCAGAGCTATTGTTATGGTTTTGTGGTATCGCTACGGGATCAAGGAGATACTTGGATTGCGGTATGGATACGAAGGCCTGATATCCTCATTCAGGCATGAGCCTCTCGCCCTTACGCCAGAGCTGGTTGAAGATATTCATAAGGATGGAGGAACGATACTTGGTACATCGAGAGGGCCTCAGGACCCAGCCTTAATGGTAGACTTCCTATCGAAAAGAAAAATAAATATGCTCTTTACTATAGGTGGTGATGGAACTCAAAGGGGTGCACTGGCAGTAAATAGGGAAATAAAAAAAAGAGGCCTTGCTATTTCTGTTATTGGCATTCCCAAGACAATCGATAACGATATATCCTTCACGGAAAGGACATTTGGCTTTGAAACCGCTGTTGCTATGAGCCAGGCACCCATAAATGGTGCCCACATGGAGGCAAAGGGGGTAAAGAACGGGATAGGAATAGTAAAACTTATGGGAAGTGATGTAAATCTTGTACTCATACCGGAGATGCGTTTTTCCCTGGAAAAGGTTTGCTCCTATCTTGAAGAGCGGATGAGTAAAAAAAAGCATGCAGTGATTGTTGTTGCAGAGGGAGCTGGGCAGGAATATGTACCTCAAGAAGGTACCGATGCGTCTGGAAACAAAAAACTTGGTGATATTGGACTTTTTTTAAAGACCGTAATTATAGAGTATTTTAAGAATCGAACAATTCCTGTATCAATAAAATACATCGATCCATCATACATAATACGCAGTGCACCGGCAACCCCAGATGATTCAGTGTTTTGTTTCCAGCTCTCTGAGAACGCAGTACATGCGGCAATGTCAGGCAGAACTGGTATGGTTGTGGGGATTTGGAATGGTCATTTTGTACATATACCAATGCAGATATCTGTCAAGGGACGGAAGCAGGTAGATACATCAGGTCTCCTGTGGCAGAGCGTTCTGGATAACACCGGTCAGCCAAGGAAGCTTGCTTGAGAAAGTGAGGGGATAAAGATATTAACGGGGACGCTATGATAAAAGACCATAAAAAGACTTTGGAAGATATATTTAGGGCTGGACTTAAGGCCGTAGATCCTGAAAGAGCAGTTCAAAAATATGTTCGACGTCAAGGAAACCAGTTATTTGTAGGAGACTGCTCCTATATTCTCGATAGCTACAAAAGGATCTTTCTGATTGGCGCAGGAAAGGGTACAGGCCCCATGGCAAAGGCCCTGGAAAATATCCTCGGAGAACGGCTGACAAATGGCCTGATCATCGTTAAATATGGGCATGGAATCCCATTAGAAAAGACGCAGATCTTAGAAGCAGATCATCCCATTCCTGATGATGCAGGCCTCAGGGCTACTAAAGAACTTTTAAAGCAAGTACAGGAATGTACAGAGGAGGATTTGATTATGTGCGCATTTTCCGGCGGTGGAAGCGCACTTCTGCCAGCTCCTTCATCCCCCATAACCCTTGATCAAAAGCAAGCAACCACCCGTCTTCTTCTTGAATGTGGCGCAACTATCAACGAAATCAATGCAATCAGAAAGCACCTCTCGCGCAGCAAAGGTGGGTGGCTTGCAAAAGAAGCCTATCCAGCTACCATAGTCTCTTTACTTTTGTCGGATGTTATTGGCGATAGATTGGATGTTATCGCCTCTGGTCCCACGGTTCCGGATGAAAGCACCTATAGCGATTGTATCAAAATAATTGATAGGTATGGGCTCAGTGACAGATTACCAAAAAGTGTGACGGACTATTTTAAAAAGGGCGCAGCAGGTAGTTTACCTGAAACGCCGAAGGCTGGAGATCCTGTATTCTCACAGGTTCAAAACCTTATCGTGGGAAACAATAGAGAATCCCTTTTAGCCGCTCAAGAGCGGGCACTATCACTTGGATACAATACTATCGTTTTGTCATCTCAAATTGAGGGAGAAGCACGAGAAGTTGCCCAGGTCTTTGCTGCAATAGGAAAAGAAATTTCCCAGGCCAACCTCCCGATATCACCTCCTGCCTGCATAATAGCTGGAGGAGAAACAACAGTAACAATTCAAGGCGATGGTAGAGGGGGAAGGAACCAGGAGTTGGCCCTGGCATGTGCCATTGCCATAGATGGCTGGAAGAGGGTTTCTTTGCTCAGTGCCGGAACAGATGGAACCGATGGCCCCACAGATGCAGCAGGTGCCATGGTAAATGGCACTTCATGCGGGAGGGCTCGGCAAGCGAATTTGGATCCCCGTGACTTTCTTTTAGCTAACGATTCATACACTTTCTTTGAATCCTTAGGGGATTTGCTAAAAACTGGTCCCACTCGCACTAATGTAATGGACATAATTTGCATGCTTGTGGATACTTGATGCTGGTTACTGATTACTAGTGACTACCTAAATTAAGCATGCAACATCATATCTTTCATAATAATTTGCAATATTATCCCTTTTGGTTCTGGATTGTATAGACGAAAAGGAGGTCTTGACTATCATGAGAAATCTAAAGTGGTCCATTTGTCTTATATTTATTATCCTTACAGGGTGTGCTGTTGTTCAGATTCCTTTATTTCCCTCTACGCAGCCTTTGGAAGAGAAGGTGCTGGAAGGAAAAGGGCAGGCAAAGATTCTGCTTCTGGATATTTCAGGCATCATCTCAGAGAAGAAAGAGTCAAAAGGCTTAAAAAAAAAAAAAAAAATTTCCTTGGTGGCTCGGATTAAGGAGGAGTTGCAGAAAGCTGAAGGAGACAGCTCCATAGCAGGTGTTATCATTAAGATCAATTCTCCTGGCGGCTCTGTTACTGCGACTGACATTATCTATCATGAATTGATGCAATACAAGAAGCAGGCAGGTGTTAAAATAGTTGCATGTTTGACTGGTACAGCTACATCCGGTGGGTATTATGTTGCCTCAGCTGCTGATGAGATTATAGCGCATCCTACTTCTGTTACTGGTAGTATTGGGGTAATTGCCATGAAATTTAATGTAGAAAAATTTCTCTCACAGATAGGGATTCAGGAGGAAACGATAAAATCAGGTGAAAAAAAAGATATATGGTCTCCATTTAGGCCAAGTACCCCTGAAGAAAAAGATATTATCCAGACAATAATCAATACATTTCATGAGAGGTTTGTAAAAGTAGTGCTTGCTGGACGCCAGCCTTTATTAAGCAAAGAGGAGATAGAAAGACTTGCAGATGGCAGAATCTTTACCGCAGATCAGGCATTAGAGGTGAAGCTTATTGACAGGGTTGGTTATTTAGACGATGTGGTGGAGGAAATGAACGCAGATCAGGCATTAGAGGTGAAGCTTATTGACAGGGTTGGTTATTTAGACGATGTGGTGGAGGAAATGAAAAAGTCTCTTAATCTCAAAGAGGCTCGCCTTATTACTTATAATCGACCTGGCGGTTATAAGGGAACTATTTACTCAGGGTTACCTGCCATTTCCCATCAGGAAATCAATCTTGTAGCGATCAATGGAGATGGCCTTTCCACTATATCCGGAGTGCAATTTATGTACCTGTGGAGGCCGTAGAAACATAGTAAGGTCAATAATTATTTTAGAAGGGACTCACATGCTCAGCCCTTCAAAATGGCTTGTATGCGCTGTTTCAGTATAGGTAATGTCTAGCCTCTGTTTGTTAAATGGCGAGAATCTGATTTG
>JAFDDS010000094.1 GCA_019310745.1 Deltaproteobacteria bacterium
CATAGTCATACAATTCTAAAAACCCCAAAGATGAATGATTTTCGCGTTCAAGAGGAGCATGGTGGCAATATACGCCCTGTAAGTGCTGAGCCAGAGTTGCTACATACCAGTCAACACGTCATTGACTCTCTTCCTCAGATACCGCTCTATGCAAGAGCAGACTTTGTCCGCACTGAACAAAACACATTTGCTTTAATGGAATTGGAGTTGATTGAGCCTTCGCTCTATTTCCGAATGGATGAAGACTCCCCAATGCGATTTGCCCACGCACTGACAACGCGGATACGCTGTTAACAAAAAAAATCCACATAATTAGTGTTTCAAGTGGACAGCCCGCCGGTGTGTTTTTTTACGTGTTCCGTTGGTAATGTGTGGAAGCTGTTGAAACATTTTGCATCATATTTTCAAGCCTTTCTATCCTTTCCACCGGTGGTGGGTGTGAATAGTTGAACCAGGAAAAAAGTGGATGTGGTACCAAGTTTGCCAGGTTGTCAGCACTAAGCTTTATCTTTCTGGAGAGAGCCGACCCTACAGGCCTTAAGAAATAGCCGAGGGGGCCTAAAATGACAGGCACAAGAAACAGGCCAACGTAGTTAATCTGTTCCGAAAAACCAAATGTTCGATAAAGGAGCTGCCAGTTAAGTAATTTCGCTACGATAAAGAGGCCAATCAAAGACAGAATCTCTAATAAAACGAGTTGCTTGATGATATGTTTTTTCATCCAGTGACCCGCTTCATGGGCAAGGACTGAGAGGAGTTCCTCATCGCCATGTGATGCAAGTAAGGTATCAAAGAGCACAATTCTTTTGGTCCTGCCGATTCCAGTGAAATAGGCATTGGTGTGTTTGCTCCGTTTACCAGCATCCATCTGGAATACCCCTTTAACTGCAAGCCCCGACTTCTCCATAAGGGTAGTTATCTTATCTTCGAGTTCTTTATTGGTAATTGGTTCAAATTTATTAAACAGCGGAGCAATTAATACCGGATATAACCACATAATCAATAACTCAAACACCGAAATAACTATCCATGCGAAAAACCACCATGCATTTTTGATATAAATGATAGAGCCATACCCTTTGCCCAATCTATGACCCATAATTTAATGGTTTTGGTATTGAATCCGTACCTATCTTCAATCACAAAGGTACTGTAGAGTTCAAATGGAATATCGAGCAGATTTGAAAATGCTGCAAAAATGGCAAAAAAGACCAGCCCCCCACCTATAAAGCCTATATGCCAGGTAGTTATTATTTCAACCAGCCAAGGTAACAAACCAGTTAATAAAATGACAAGAATAAAATGACAAGCAATACCATCTGATCAAATAATTTTTCAACAATGCCAAATCTGGTAGACTCTGCTGTATACGCTATAATTGTAGAGAATTTTTCTTTATCTACTGTACCCTGAAAAACACGGGGAACATGATTTTCGTGCCGGCGCAAATGGTTGACATTAATCAGGTTTAAGAAAAGCTGAAACAGCGATTGAAAGACAAAGACTGCAAGGAATGCAATGAGCAATGCATTAAACTGGATCATATTTTTAGTCCATATTTCCTGGTAGCCCTACTATACCTTACCATAGAGTTTTTTCCACCGGACTCCCTCTTCACAGAGATCAATGATACTACATTCCCGATGCCTTGGCCTTCTTGCAACACAGGTAGCCCGCCCATGTAATATAAGGAGGTTCGAAAAAAGCCTCCATTTTTCTTTTGGAACAATCTCCATAAGATCAAATTCTACCTTCGTGGCATCTTTGTTGTTACTCAGCCCAATGAGTTTGCTCAACCGTAGAACATGGGTGTCAACGACTATGCCTGGGATTCCATATACCTCAGTAAGGACAACATTTGCGGTCTTTCTCCCAATTCCAGGGAGAGATACCAAATCCGTAAGGTTGTCTGGCACTTCTCCGTTGAATTGCTCTAAGAGAGTGGTGCAGAAGGCCTTGATGGCTTTGGCTTTATTTCGAAAAAATCCAGTAGATCTAATATCATTTTCCAGTTCAGTTAGATCCGCCTGAGCATAATCTTTTGCGGACTTGTATTTTTTAAATAACACCTTGGTTACCTTATTTACTGTTACATCGGTGCACTGGGCCGAAAGGACTGTCGATACCAATAGCTCTAACGGATTTTTAAAGGTAAGGGCAGTTTTGGCATCAGGATATTCCTTTTCGAGAATCTCGATTATGTACGTTACCCTGTTTCTGTAATTTTCTTTTTTCATTTATTTTTCTCGCCTCATGTGAGTCTCCCTCAAAGGGTCCACCTGAGCATCGGATAGATCATCACAATTGTTACTCTTGATTGTGGCCAATAATGTCTCTTTGTGTGTAAATTCCCTCTATGACCTTTATTAATCTATAAAGTGTCTGATTTATCGGCGTTGGGATCCCATGCTTTTTCCCGAGCTCAATCACCTTTCCCGCAAACATTTCAATCTCCGTTTTCCTTTTAGCCTCGACATCTTGAAGCATGGAGGTTTTACCCTGTGGGGACAGGGTAGCCAGAAATGAATTCCAATTTTCTATGTCTTCTTCAAATAAATGGATTCCCTCTGCTTTAGCAATGGTTATGACTTCCCTCATTGCCGATTCCATGAGCTCCCTGGCTTCTTGAGAATTTTGAAAAACCGAATAGGGTGCACCTAATGCGGCCGAAGCCTGATTGATTCCCACATTAATCATGAATTTCCACCAAAGTATTCGAATCATGTCCTCAGGTGTTTCGTATATAATCCCAGCTTGATCGAAAAGGGATTGAACCTTCAAGACACGCTCGGTAAGATGGAGATTTTTCGCCTATCCGAAAAATAACTTCCCCTGTTGGGAAAAGGTGATGCTGTTTGCGTTTCTTACCGCATCAATACCAACTGCAACAGCATACAGCAGTTTTTCTGTCCCATAGACAGCAGCGATCTGTTCTTCACTTTCAATGCCATTCATAATGGATAAAATTACGGAGTTCTTACCCACCCTGTTCGTTATATCCCTGATTGCTTCTTCGAGATGATGGTGTTTGACAGCTACTATAATAAAATCAGATGGTGGTGCTTTCTCTTCCGGCCTGATAACACTGAAAGAATAATGCTTATCGTTGACGATCAGCCCTTTTTCTTTAAGCCAGTCATAGCGATCACCTGTAGCCACAAAGGATATGCAATTTTTGTCTATTTCATAAAATTTGCTCGCATAGGAGGCACCCATGGCTCCAGCACCAATCACTGCTATTGTTTTAATAGGTGTGATCACTTAATTTCCCTCTGTTACAATTTGACAAACTCGTAAAAAGTTTTTTGTGAGCGATTTGGGCCACTTTTGGAAAAAGATTCATAAAATATTAAGCGTTAAAATCGCCAAACTGTTTAAGGAGCATGTGTATGTCTTTTTTTGTAATGCCCTATAAATTCACAGTCCCGATAAAATCGGGATTGCTCCGTACATCTGCACCTTTTTAAAACGACCCTGAACGGGCCTTTGTTTTGGGCATTTGACAAAAAAAGACATACACATGCTCCTTCTCAGGACCTTAGGCCAAGTTTTTGGCGATTAGCAAAGCATTTTATGAATCCCAAAATGGGCATCATGAGCAAGTAAAAGGACTTATTTCTTTTCAAATCATGACCGAACGATTACGCAATCCTAAATAAAAAAGTGATACATAACTACCCAGGTTCAAAGTTCCAGGTTCCCGGTTCAAGGTTAGAGAAAAAAATACTGCCGAATCATCAATCTAAAGCATTTGGTTTTGATTCGAAGATAAATGAGGCGTTCATCCGATTCTTGCCACAAGCCATGCTGTATTGCATGGATGTTAACCATGAACATTGAACGGTGAACCCGACAACCTGAGCAGTTACAGAAATACATATAATATAGAGAAAAGGCAAATAATATCTTGGGGAAATGTTTCGAAGTTTATCGTATATGCTTCGATAGGGCTTTGAGGTTTATAGCTCAGCCACTTTCACATTGAGGGAATTCTCAAGCCATCTCGCAACTAATCGTCTGTGACAAAATGCTCCGGGTGGCTCATGGCAAAGCAATATCTTACCATCCAGATCATAATACACCTTTTGTGGATCGAGCTTACTCAATGTTTCATTATAATATCGCTGCGCGTAGTCCTCTTTCGTTATCTTTCCTGCTCTCCACGCTCTAAGAAGACTTAACGATGGCATCAGATCAGGATATTTCTCAAATTTATATCCTTTCATAGGCCAGGGAAAATCACTCCTCGCAATGCTTACTGTATGTGCTCTATCCTTTGAATCTTTAAAGCAACTAGTCGTGATCATGATGATTCCTGTGACACTCTATTTTCTTGACCCCTCAAGGTATTTACTATATATTTAATGTATTGTAAACGCTCAGGTTTAACGTTCCGAGATCCACGGTTCAAGCCTGCCCTGGTGCGACGCAACGTGCGCTTTAAGATGGGTCTAATGAACACTGGACCCAGGGATTCTATAAAAAGGACTGCTAAACCAGGTCTGGGCCAGGGGTTAGTCAGATGAAGAAATGAAGAAAATCGTAAGGCCATCAACCCTGAATCCCGATTTTATCGGGAAACTCTGAACCTGTGAACAGTTACAGTATTTTCTATATATTTTAACTATTCACAATCGTATCTTGAGGAAAAATGGTAAGAAAAGAAATTGCATACTTTCGGGTGTTCCATGAGGTGTCGAGATCTGTTCTCTCTGTGCTTGATTCAAAGGAAGTGCTACGCCTTATTGTGAAAAGGATCGTTCCAGCGATGAAATTAAAGGCCGCCAGTCTTAGACTCTTGAACGAAAAAACCAATGATTTAGAATTAGCTGCATCCCGTTTCCTGAGTAAAAAGTATCTTAAGAAAGGACCCCTTGATGCGGACAAAAGTGTACCAGAGGTATTAGAGGGGAAACCAGTCCTGATTATTGATGCCAAAAACGATTTAAGGATTCAGTATCGGAAAGAAAAGGCGGAAGAAGGGATTGCCTCTGTTTTAAGCGTGCCCGTTCAGATTTACAACAAAGTTATTGGAATGCTGAGACTCTATACATCCTCCCCGCGATCATTTACTGAGGGAGAGATCGAATTTGCATCTGCCCTTGGCGAAATGGCTGGATTGGCTATAATAAATGCCAGAATGTACGAAAAAGAGAAGGAGAAACTGACCAGGCTTTTTACCAAAGGAGGCTTAGAGCCTGTCCATCAAGAGAGAATTAAAAAATATGGGATCAAAACCGTCACCAAGGAAACCTTTGACGCCAAAAGATCTGCTGCATTTTTTAAGATTTTACACGATCTCACTCGAGATCTACTCTATGATCTGAACTCACAAGATGTCTTGAGTTCTATGGTAACAAAAGCTATTCAGATTTTGCATATTAAGGGATGTTGTATATATTTGTTAAATGAAACAACCGGTAGGTTAGAAATGGCTGCCTCAGGAGGGTTGAGCAATAAATATCTTCAAAAAGGACCTCTGTATGCAGATAAGAGTATGCCAGATGTGGTAAAAGGAAAGGTAGTTTTTATAGAAGATGTTACTACAAATAACCACATACAGTACCGAGATGAGGCGATAAAGGAAGGCATTGTAGCAATATTATCTGTCCCCATCTTTGTTAAGGGATATGTTATTGGAGAGATGAGGCTCTACTCAGCAGAGAAAAGGGAGTATGATAAAGAAGATATAGAATTTATCCTGGCCTCAGCAGAAATCGGTGGTATCGCTATTACCAATAGCAAATTTTATCGAAGACTAAAAAATGATATAAAATTCTGGGAATCAACCCTTTCATATCTTGATATGAATTAGAAAAATCTCAAGAAACTTTCCTTTTCTTTACGTAATAGTCCTCAAGAAACTTTCCTTTTCTTTACGTAATAGTCCTTAAGATTGATTAGCCTCCCTGCATATTCCTTACGGAAATAGAGGAATTTATAATTCTCAATCTCTTCAGCTAATGGCTCCAAAAAGGGAGTAATGTCGACCCCAAAATTGTTCATCTTTTTTTTATCAGCCTCATGTATGATCAACAAACTGTAATAGTATAACAGTAGTCTCAACCTTGTTTCTCTCCGAAATATATAGGCTCTTCCTCCGATAGAATTTACCAAAAACCCGGCATACCTGTATAAGATGTCCAGTGTTGGGGGAATCCCCTCCTTTTGACCACATTCATCATTCGACATGAGCCATTTATAAAATAATGCAAAATTGATCTCCATAGTATCTGCTTCATTCTTTAAAATCAGTTTTATAAGTGTTAAATCCTTCAACTCCAAGGCCCTATAAAAATGATAGATATTATTGATAATCATATCATAATTTAAACCTTCTCCTGCTGGGATAGGAGGATCTAAGGATAAGGCACGAATGA
>JAFDDS010000095.1 GCA_019310745.1 Deltaproteobacteria bacterium
AAGGAGAAACCGATGGATAATAATATCGATAATGAAATGGAAGGCTTCGAGGAGCAAATAGCTGATAACATGAAATACAGTCTTAATGATGAAGATGCCCCACGCCGTAGATCATTCCTTGATTTTACTTCCCAGCAAAAGCTCCTGATCCTTGGAGGAATCGGCGTTCTTCTTTTGATTGTCCTTATCGCTCTGTTCTTTGGAGGCGGCGATACGCTCTCCAAAAAGGATCTCGCATCCTTTAAAGCAAGACTTGACCAGCTTGAAGACAGACTCACACGCTTCGAAGGGGTTGAAATCAGAGTAACCTCTCTTGAAAAGAAGGAAAAAGAGCTGGAACAATCTATGGCAGAGGCAGATACATCCAAAAGGCTTTTAACGCAACAGTATACTGCACTGAACCAAAGACTTGATAGTTTACAAAAAGCAAAAACGCCCGTTCCTGTGAAGAGAAAAGCCCTCATAGCTCCCCAAAAGAAACCGACCACTTTAGGCAAAAAACGCTTTCACGAGGTCCGTTCCGGAGACACTCTCTACCGAATTGCCAATAAATATGGCATGTCAGTGGAAGAGTTATGTCGTCTCAATAATATAGGCCAAAACAAGATTATACAACCAGGCCAGAAACTTGTGGTCTCTTCAGGTAGCTAAAAATGAGCTCTCGAGCTCTTTATAGAAACAAGAAAGCATAAGAGGAGGTGTAGATGATGAGACAATTTGTGTATGCTTTGCTGGCTGGGTTTATAGTACTCGTTTGCGTACTGTCATTCTCTGGGATAACCTCTGCAGCTGAATTCACGGCGGATAGTATCCAGAAGCAGCACGGCAAGGAGATGAAGGGCAAAATCTATGTCAAGGGCGAAAAAATGCGTATGGATATGACTGAAGAGGGCGAGAAGACCACCACAATAAACCGAATTGACAAAAAAATTATATGGATAATCAACCATGGGGACAAGATGTATATGGAAATGCCAGCAATGGTTGATACACTCCAGGCGAGCAAGATTGATGTGGATCTCACAAAGATTGCCGATAAGAAAAAGGTTGGCACTGAGAAAGTCAACAGCTACAAGTGCGACAAATACCTGATCACCTATAAGGACAAATCAATGGGCACGATGACCCAGTGGATCTCCAAAAAGCTCAACTTCCCCATCAAAATGGTCTACCATAGTTCATATGGCGATATGTACACCGAGTATAAAAATATTAAAGAAGGCAGGGTAAAGGACTCTGTATTCGAGATCCCCAAAGGCTATGAGAAGATGGCAATGCCGGGTATGGGCGGGCAGATGCCCCGCATGCCTCAACAGTAACCTGCATCTGTAATAATTTTTCACCTTCTGTTACGGTATCCTTTCCACATTTCGACACTGTCTCTATCTCCATTGCCTCTCTCTGGGGTTACTTTTTTTATCTCCGTAGTAAAAAAGAGATCAAATGGGTGGATAAAAAAAATAGAAAAAGGAAAATATGGTATTGGGACAGGCGGGGTAGGGCAGGGGTGAACTCGAAATATGTGAACGGATGCGAAATATGAAAAACTCTTTAAAAGTAAGCAATGGAATTTTAAGAGAAAAGACAGAAAGCGAACAAAAGCTCACTATGCTTTGTGAGATTACAAGACTCGTTTCCTCTCTTCTTCATTTGCAGGATGTACTGGATGCTATTGTAGATTTACTCACACAAGAATTTAAGCTTGATGCATGTTCAATCCGCCTGCTGGATGATGATGGCACCATGAGAATAAAGAGCCAAAAGGGTTTAAGTAAGGAATTTGTCAAGACAGCAACCAGAAAACCGACAGTCGATAGTTACTCAGGGGAATGTTTTCTCACTGGAAAAATAGTCATTGTCAACGAGGCGAAAGAAATCGACAAACCAATATCAACTACACTGCTTGTTGGTGAAAATATCGAATCTTTTGCTGTTACTCCCATAAAGTCAGAAGGAAATATCATTGGCGTTCTTGTGACTGCTTCAAAAAAGAAGAACTACTTTCATACACGCTACAATGATGTGATTTATATTATTGCCAATCAAATTGGCCTAGCGATCAAGATTTCCCAGTTGTACGATGAGATTTACGCTTTCAGTCGAGAGCTTGAAAAAAAGGTTCAGGAAAGGACAAGAAAGTTAGAGGAGAAAAGCAAACAATTAGTTGAGGCTGAAAGACTTGCCGTACTGGGCAAAATGGCAAATATGGTAGCCGATGAATGTAGAAATTCATTAACAGTAATCGGTGGTTTTTCTCGGAGACTGTATAAAAAGACACCTGATAATGATCCACGAAAGAAAGATCTTGGGATAATAGTCGAAGAGGTCGCGGCCTTAGAAAGCAAAGTTTCAAAAATAGTAAAGATCGGAAATAAAGAATAAGAGAGAGCTATTTGTAAAGAAGTATCAATACAGCACGCTCTATCCTGCAACCAAACCTAACTACAACCTTTATCAACCTATTAATCTATCGATGGATAGCTTTTAAAATCCCTTGTTCGCCAGAATTTCAATGCCTGTTTCTCGAGCCTTATGATACGCTGAGATGCCATTCTCAAGGCTATTTGGGTCAACACCAGGTGCATTGGTTCGTACCTCGATGAGCTCAATGCCCCTTTGTTGTATTACATCGCATTGGTTTTGGTAGGCCTTGTGCCGTGAGATGTTGACCGCAAGGCGGTGTATATGCCAGGGCGTCATTTTTTTCTTTAAAAAACTGTTCGAAGAGCCACCCAAGTTATCCGAAGCTAGGAAGTGAACAATAATCTTTTCCGGTTGAATCAAATCGGCTAATGCCTGAACAGGGGCCTTGTTCACCATACCTCCATCAACATAGAGGGAGCCATCAATCTCCACCGGTTTGAAGAGTATGGGCACCGCCCCAGAGGCCTGGATTCCTTTGGTTAGACTTCCCCGGGTGAAAAGCTCTTCTCTCTCATAGGTGAGATTCGTGGCCGTGATAACCAGGGGTACAGGGCAGTCTTGTATCTGTGTGATGGGGATATGCCCCAGAAGGCGGGCAAATCCTTTTCCCCTGAGGTATCCGGAATATCCCCTAAATAGTTTCAGTGCCCCTTTCAATATGAGGGGCATGGGATCAGGATCCCAGAAATCTGATTTTTTCAGCCCAAGCAAAATTTCCCTTATAGTGTGGTCGCCCATATCTGAGGCAGCCATCGCAGCAATAATTGCACCTGAACTGGCTCCGGCATAACCGGAGGATCGAATGTTACGATCCCGAAGCGCAGCCAGAAACCCAGCATGTGCAAAAAAGCCGAAAAACCCTGATGAAAAAACCACTCCTATCCTGGAAACAGAATCTTGACGCACGCGTACCCCTTTCTGCCATATCAATTGGTGACGATACTAGTATCAAACTGTTACATTCAAGGAAATAGTAACGGAGAAGAGTGAGAATAAATAGTAACTATAAAAGAGGGCATCCCTCTTTCAAGTTACCTAAAACAGCTTCACACCTTCTGTGGTACCCTTTCCGAATTCCGACATTATCTCTGCTGCGATGGCCAAGCCTTCCTTGAGATACCTCTCGTTGATACCTGGAAGCGCATAGGCATAAAAGAGAACATTCGTGGTATCTTCAGTTACCCTTGTTTTTTCATCCGCTCCCTGACAAAGAACACAGACGATTTCTTTTTCATCCCTCAACACAACTTCACCTTTCTTAGTTGTGAGATCTCGATGGCCCATAGCCCTGCATGTTTCTCCTTCTTCTGCCAAGTCCAGTGTCAATGTTCCATCAAAACGGTCATAGTCGGTAACGGCAACCAGTATACCTGCGCACATCTCTGACATAAAGTGGGCATCTACCATTATGTTGTATCTGGGGAAGCCACTGTTAACCGTTCTTTTTAGGTGCCTCGGTAACGGACATTCATACTCAAAATCGTTAAAATAATTTTCATAGATATCTATTCGTTCAGTTATCTCTGCCAGTATTTCCCGTTTCCTCATCTTTCGAAGAAGCTTTCTCTTGTACTGATCGAAACCTGGGGGGTTGAGAAAGTTTTGACAGCCTGAAATGAGCGTTAAACCAAAAGCAACTTCTGGGTATCGTGATATGTATTTTGATGATTTAGAGAATTTGATAGATAGTGTCATTGTAATAAGAAAATAAAATAAATTGTAACATTTTAGCTCTTTGAAAACTCCCCCTGGCCTTTATTAAAAGTCACCTGGTTATCCTTGTTAAGACGCATGAGCATGGGGATGTCTTTTTTTACTGCTGTAAGTCAAGGAGCACGTGTATGTCTTTTTTTACTCATGCCCTTAAAAACAGGGCCTCACAGGATCCCGATAATCGGGATGTAGAGCAACTCGGACTTATCCGCTTATGCGGACAGTGATCAGCCTGGCACATCCCGATTATCGGGATCACGCCAACGCATCTATTATAGGGCATAGATAAAAAAAGACATACACGTGCTCCTTATGAAATCTATAACTTTGAGGGCATGGTTAAAAAAACATCCCCATGCTCATTCACCAGGTAATTTCAAAGAGCTAAAATGTTGCTATAAATTTTTTTATGCTGTCATCAATCTATTATACACACTAAAATGATTTGGAGTCAAATTTCTGCTTTCGTTGAGGATAGGACGTTTCTTTTGACATCTGCTTTCGTTGAGGATAGGACGTTTCTTTTGACACACGATCGTCTTTCTTCTATACTCATTCATCCATAAACATTGGGCTTGTCGGGCTGAATCAAGGTATTGAATACTAAACAAAGGAAGGAACGTTACTATGCTTCTCACTGATGAAGAAAAAAAGATGCAAGCTGGAGAATATGGCCCTGGCATGCAAAGGGCCATCTCCCTTTTGATAACATTAGGCGATTCATTTAATGCAGAAAGGCTTGTCCCTATCTCCTACGGTCACATTAGTTACGACTTCTGTCCTGAAGATTTCTGGAATCTTATGACAGAGGAAGTGCCTGCAACACCGCACAGGGTTACCACCCACCCTTCCTATCAACCTCAGCTCTGGAAAGAATGGGGCCTCCCTCTTGCAGACCAGTGGATAGACGAGCACGAGAGAAAATTAACAGCTTTTAGACAATTAGGCTGGCTACGGACTGAGACCTGTGCCGAGTATCTCATTGGTATCATGCCGCGTAAGGGTGATATTGTGTCTATGGGTGGAAGTTGTATGCAGGTTGCCAATAATAGCCTGTTCGGGGCACGGGTGGACAGGATGGGTATTTTAGTTTCTATGGCTGCTGCAATATGTGGCCGAACACCACTCATGGGTTTATTATTACCGGAGAATAGGTATGCTATTCATATAGTAGAACTTGATGATCTGGATGTGACCGATTGGACCCTTTCTGATTTTCACTGCCTGGGCTATTGTATTGGCGATACAATACCAGGATTTAAGCCTGTGGCCGTACATGGCCTGCCGCATAATCTTCCATTTGACTTTGCAAGGGCCCTGGTGATATCAATGCCAACGTCAGGTGCAGTAACCCTGGCACACTTAGTAGGTACTACCCCTGAGGCGGCGACTGTAGAAGAAGCACTGGGAAACAAAAAGCCCAAACACGTGATACGGATTGGAAAGCGTGAGATGATTCAGGCATGGGAGAGGCTCAATGTCTGGGATAATGATATAGTAGAGCACGTGGCTTTTGGCTGCCCTCATGCCACTATTGATTAGTAGAGCACGTGGCTTTTGGCTGCCCTCATGCCACTATTGATGAAATCGCTCGAATTGCCGCGTTATTGGATGGTAAAACCATTAAGACCTCTCTTTTGATAGGGGCTTCAGCTCCAGTCAAGACTCTTGCTGGGCAACAAGGGTATGTCGATAGTATTGAAAACGCCGGTGGTCATATCATACCTGTATGTCCATCCATAAGTAACCCTTTTACCCGACGTGATATTGCTGGTGAAAAGCAGGCGAAGAGTGCAGCTACAAACTCAGCCCGAGGTGCCCATTACTTAGCCACAGTGAGTGGGATCAAGGTCTTCTTTGGAAGTGAAGAAGCATGCGTTAATGCTGCTATTACCGGACGATGGAAAGGAGAGACACAACGATGGAAATAAAGGCTCACACTGTAAGTACTGGAAAGGCAGAGGGGGAGGCGGTAGTCTATAATGGGCCATTTTCCTTCATGGGTGACTTAGATCCGAATACCGGTAAGGTTCCTGCACCACGCCATGAGTTGGAGGGCCAAAGTCTTGTCAATAAGGTATTTGTATTTACTACTGGCAAGGGGTCGAGTGGTGGTGATAGTATTGCCTGGATGGCAAAACAAAAAGGAAATGCACCTTCGGCTATAATCTGCATGGAAAGTGAGCCTGTTTTATCTGGCGCGGTTATTGCGGCAGAGATTCCTGCTGTGGATCACCCAGAAAAGAATGTATTGAAGCTGATAAAAACAGGTGATTATATAAAAGTTGATGCAACCAGAGGTGTGATTGAGGTGGTAGGGAAATAAATCAAGGTGGATACTACGGGGCGAGTTTTATTACGTGGTAATTATTATATGTGAACACGGGAACCATGCGTCACTTCTGATACATCAATACTACCGAATATGGGGTTGTATTGTAACGCCTCAATCATTTTCATTATGCGTTTCGTTTAATTTTTCTACCATACCCCCTCGCTTCAGATGGCCGCGATAGTCCTTTTCGTGATTTTCCAATATAAATTCAAGATAGTGTATATGTTTGTTAACTGCCTCCATATATAAATCCTTGTCCATATTCCAGCGTGCCTTAAAATGATATCGCATATATTTATTCATGCCGCCTAAAACATTCGTAAATCTTTTTTGTGTCATATCATAGAAGTCCATGGTCTTTTTTAGCAGATCAAGCTCACCGGCATATCCCATGATGCCTCCCTCCTTGAATTCGTGGTACAGAAAAAGCAGTTTCTCAAGATAGGTTCGATCTGCCATTTGACCCATCAGATCAGCGGTACCCAGCATTTTGCACATAAGTTCAGTCTGTCGGGAATTGAACCGGATTTTTTTGATCTCTGCATCCAGGCCAGCACATATGAGGATGTTGGGGTAATGTTTGAAATTTTCTTTTGAAAATCCACTATCGGCTATATAGTTATCCATAAAAACAATGCTGCGCTTTGTATCTATACCTGTATATTTCGCTCCTGTTCCCATTTCATCATCGAGTGTTTGAATATACCCTGTATCATGCATAAGTGCACATATTAAACCCAGATTTACCTGTTTGCTGGTAAATTTTTCTCCGCTTATAAATGCACCGTGTACGAGCCTTGCCATGGCAAGAAAGGTATCTGTAGTATGCTTCAGGTTGTGGTATTCAGTATTACATTTGCGGTATCCTGGATATTCCCCACGGAAAAGACGCATAATATCTTTGAATATATAGTTGAGGATATCAAAATCAAATTCCTCAAACATCATGATAACGATTGCCCGTACCTCATCCAGAACACTCTGAGGGTTTTCCATGTTTACTATGCGTGAAAGTTGCATCTTTTCCATATGTATCCTCTTAATCAGCTATACAATTTTTTAGCAAAAAAATACATTATTAGTCAAGTTCAAGTAATGATGTTATATTATTTGGGTGTGTAGGCGTATTTCTTTTGTGTATTTGGTATTTGATTTTTATCCTTACACAAACTATAAACTTAAATAAATGCATCGAGTCAAGGGAAAATTTATACAACTGTAACATATCCAGCTGTGATACCATGACGTAATGGTTTAAGGTTCAGAGTTTCCCGATAAAATCGGGATTCAGGGTTCACCGATAATCTGAACCCAGAACGCTGAACCTTTGAGAGGTGAATAATTGTGGCCTCAGAAAAGATCGTTTTCATTGTTAATCCAAACGCAGCAATGGGATCCACTGGCAGAGAATGGCCTCAAATAGAGAAAATGGCAAGAGATCGATTAGGGCCTTTTCAGGCTCATCTCACAACCGGTCCAGGAGATGCTACTGTGCTTACTCGTAATGTTCTTCATAAAGGTGCTGAGCTGGTTGTCTGTGTGGGAGGAGATGGAACCTTAAATGAGGTAGTGAATGGGTTTATGGGAAAGAATGGTCCTATTCGACCCGAGGCCATGGTAGGGTTTATTCCCCGTGGTACGGGATGTGATTTTATAAAGACCGTTCCTATACCTGTGGAACTCAACAGGGCATTGGATCTAATCATTACATCTCATACCCGTTCCATTGATTTAGGACGGCTTGAATACATGGATCATGATGGTCATCCATCCTCTCGATATTTTCACAACATTACCAGTTTTGGCCTGGGAGGTGAAGTCGATGAACGGGTTAATAGAACCACCAAAATTTTCGGCGGTTTCATTTCGTTCATTTGGGCCACCCTCATTTCCATTTTGATTTACAACAAAAAACGCGTACATCTTACAGTGGATAATTGCTTTGACCAGAGTGTCATGATCTGGAATGTGGTGGTCGCCAATGGGCAATATCATGGTGGCGGCATGTGGGTGGCCCCTGAGGCAACTATGAACGATGGCATGTTCCATGTGACTGTAATCGGTGATTTTTCCCTTCCCGCGGTATTCTGGAACCTCCCTCAGCTCTATAATGGAAAAATCCTTCAGCTAAAAAAGGTACAAACATTCGTGGGCACAAGGGTGAAGGCCTCCTCAGATCAACAGGTCCTCTTGGATGTGGATGGAGAGCAACCGGGCCAGCTACCTGTTACTATTGATATAGTACCGAAAGCGGTGCGCTTCATTATACCAAAATAGATATTCTACAGAGTACTCCTTGAAATACTATGAAAGGAGAGACGATGAATTACCAAGAGTGGGTGCAATCGGAATTAGAGGATTTGAGCACATCCCTGGGTTTTCATTACACCCCGAAGGAGGAGGTAGCTGACCGCCTGACAAGGCTCAGAAGTAGTATGAAAAAGAAAGGCATAGAGGCGTTTCTGGTAGTGCAGAAAATGGATTATTACTATCTTTCCGGGAGTACCCAGAATGGCATTCTCTTTGTGCCGACAGAAGGAAAACCGCTGCTCATGGTGAAAAGGGAAGTGGAACGGGCACGACTGGAATCGCCGCTGGAAGAGATAGTGGAAATCAAGTCCATTCGAGATCTGCCTTCCCTGATTCACAACCACTGGGGCCGACTCCCTCAAACCCTTGGATTAGAACTGGATGTTTTCCCGGTGAATGATTATTTCAAATATGAGAGCCTTTTTCCAGACGCTCGGTTCATGGATGCCTCCCTGATCATTCGCGACACGCGAAAAATCAAATCTTCCTTTGAGATCGATCTCATGAAAATGGCAGGGGAAATTGGCAGGAAGGCGTACCAAAAAGGGAGGGAACTGCTCAAAGAGGGGATGACCGAGATCGAGTTCGGTGGTCTTCTGGAAGCTGCGGCCAAAATGTACGGCCACGAAGGACTTCTCAGGGTCAGGTCCCTCAATTATGAGGCCTATTCATGGCATGTACTGAGCGGTTCCAGCGGAGGGATCGTGAGCC
>JAFDDS010000096.1 GCA_019310745.1 Deltaproteobacteria bacterium
GCCGCCTTTTATTGGAGCGGGAAACCGGGCTTGAACCGGCGACCGTCACGTTGGCAACGTGATGCTCTACCAACTGAGCTATTCCCGCTCTTTTTTTTAAATTTCCTACTACTTTTCGAAAAAAATGTCAAGTTTTTTAGATCAGCATCTTTTTCGTCATTTGAAAATATACCCATCCAGACCACATCGTTAATAGTAAGGCTGCCCACAGAAAAGTCATTCCAACGACGTGGAAATCAATGTATAAATACTGGTAGTGCAGACAGAGACATATGAGTGACACGGCTTGAAATATTGTCTTGTATTTTCCAAGCGAGTGTGCCTCAATAACCTTTCCTTCAACCACCGCGATACCCCTCAGGCCTGTTACCGCCATTTCCCTTGCAATAATCAGAATAGCAACCCAGGGTGGAATTCTACTCAGGGTTATGAGCATGATCATGGTTACTGAAACCAGTAATTTGTCAGCTAAGGGATCAAGAAATTTGCCCAGGGATGTGATTTTTTTATGTTTCCGGGCATAGAAACCATCCAGAAGATCTGTGATGGCTGCACCCCCAAAAAAGAGAGCGGCCAAGAAACTCCCTAATCTTCCAGGAAAATACATGCATATCACAATTACTGGAATCAACGCCAGCCTCATAATACTCAGAGTGTTTGGAAGGTTATTTAATGTGCTTTGACTTTTTTTCATAAGGAAAGGAATCACTCTTCCTGTTTTTTAAATTCAGAATAATATTTCATAACCTTCTCAACGAAGCGCCTGGTCTGAGGTATAAGAGGGACAGACTTACCATGAGCCACAACTGAAGGGCCAACATTATAGGCAGCTATCGCTAATTTTTTATCCTGGTTAAATTTTTTAAGGAGTAAGCTAAGATATTTTGTACCGCCAAAAATATTTTCTTCTGGGTCAAAGGGATTATGTACCTCCATATCGTTTGCAGTGGGTGGCATCAGTTGCATCAATCCCTGGGCCCCGCTTTTAGAGATCGCATTGGGATCGAACGATGATTCTGCCATAATAATAGATTTTATAAGATGGGGCTCCACACCAAATTGTTGTGATGCCCTTTGAATTATGGTGTCATAATCTTGAATATATTGTTTTCCCTTTAGGCTTCCTGTCTTCATATAAAGACGATAGCGCCTGTCTGATCGAATGTTGGTGAAATGCCAAACCCCATTTTCATCCTTGAATCGATAGATGTCGGCCTGAGCAGATATGAAAGAAAATAAAAGTGATAAAAATATACTAACAAAGGTACCACAGCGGAACAACTTGGAAAAAGACATTTGTTTACCCCATTTTTTTCCAATCCGCCAAAAATTTATCTAATCCAATCTTGGTAAGAGGGTGTTCGGTTAATTGCGAGAGTACTTTGAAAGGGATTGTAGCAATATGGGCACCAATCAAGGCCGCATCTAATACATGGACAGGGTTACGGATGCTTGCCACAATAACCTCAGTTTCAAATCCATAATTGTCATATATGGTTACTATATTCTCTACTATGTCCATGCCAACGATACTTATATCATCCAGTCTGCCAATAAAGGGGCTGACATAGCTCGCACCTGCCTTGGCTGCAACCAACGCCTGCAATGGTGAAAATACCAGAGTTACATTCGTTGCAATATTTTCTTTTGATAGTATCTTTGTGGCCTTAATACCTTCAGTTATCATGGGAATTTTAACCACGATATTATCGGCAAGTGTTGCCAGGTGTTGTGCCTCCTTAACCATGCCCGCTGCTTCAATACTTACTACTTCAGCGCTTACTGGGCCATTTACTATGCGGCAAATTTCTTTCATTAATTCTTCAAATTTTCTTCCCTCTTTTGCTACCAGTGTGGGATTTGTTGTGACACCATCTAACACACCCAATTCATTGGCCTTTGTAATTTCGGCGATATTTGCTGTGTCAATAAAAAATTTCATGTTTCCTCCTTTAGGATTTCAACAGTCCCGCTGTATAGCGGGATTGGCAGTTTATTTAAAAGCTCTTGTATGGTTACTTTAAACACAGGATGCACAAGGTCAGGAGCCAATTGAGCCAAAGGTTGTAATACAAACCGCCTTTTGTGCATCAATGGATGGGGGATAAGCAGATTATGAGATTCTCGTATCTCTTGACCAAACAGAAGTATGTCGAGGTCAATTATTCTGGCCTCCCACCGTTTCCTCCTTACTCTGCCCATCACAGATTCTATATTCATAAGCCCCTGTAATAGTGCGAAGGGGCTTTTCGTCACTCGAATTTGAGCAATACAATTTACATACCAGGGCTGTTTGGTAACACCCACTGGCTCTGTTTTAAATAGTGTTGAGCGAGCAATCACATGGCAGCCCGGTAATGTGTCTATCTGGTCAATAGAGTATTGACAATTAAAAGATTTATCTCCCAGGTTTGATCCTATCCCTATATATGCGATAGTTGGTTTCAATTATATGCCGATATTTTGTATCCTCTCTATTGCCTCTACAAGACGACTCTCGTCCTTTGTCAATGCCAGCCTTATATAGCCTTCGCCAGGATCACCAAATCCATTCCCTGGCGTTACTACAACACCAGCCTCCTCTAAGAGCCTCGTAGTAAAATCCACCGACGTATAGGAATCAGGAACTGCAACCCAGAGATAAAACGTGGCTTTAGGTGGATTTACCGTGAAACCACACTTCCTCAGCCCGTTTACCATAATATCTCTCCTTCGGGTATAAATGCTCTGCATCGCTCCACTGCTTTCCTCAACTGCCCTCAGGGCCTCTACGCCAGCTACCTGGATAGCCTGAAAAATACCTGAGTCGATATTGCTTTTAATTGCGCCTAATCCTTCAATAGCTTCGCTGTTTCCAACGGCAAATCCGATACGCCATCCAGTCATGTTAAACGTTTTTGATAAGGAATGAAATTCTATTCCTCTCTCTATTGCTCCCTTTGCTTCAAGAAAGCTTATAGGTTTATATCCATCAAATGCGATTTCACTATAGGTAAGGTCATTGCATACCATGATGTCATGGGTATTGGCAAATGTGACCACCTCTTCAAAGAAATGCCTGTCAGCCACGGCTGCTGTTGGGTTGTTGGGGTAGTTGAGCCATAATATTGTGGCTGCGTGAGCGATTTCATCCGGAATAGAAGCAAGATCCGGCAGGAAATTATTTTCTTTATAAAGGGGTAGCATATAGGGCTTTCCACCAGCAAAATGGGTACCACTATTATACACTGGATACGCAGGAGCAGGAACGAGAGCACAATCACCTGGGTTTAAAAATGCCAGGGAAAGGTTGGCTATTCCCTCTTTTGCGCCAATCAGGGCAATTACCTCATTTTCTGGATCAAGTGTGACTGAGAACCTGTCTTCGTACCATTTGGCAATGGCGATCTTAAAGTCTTCCATCCCAGAATATGAGGGGTAAGGATGATTGGCAGGGTCCCGTACAGCCTGTACCATGGCCTCTACAATGTGAGGTGGGGTAGGGAGATCAGGGTCACCTATCCCAAGGTCGATGATATCCACTCCCGTTGCTGCTATTGCTTTCTTTTTTTGGTCAATTGCTTTAAACAGGTACGGGGGTAACTGCTTGATTCTTTCAGCGAGTGTAAACATTTTTTCCCTCTCTCAATCCCAACACATCTTGCATATCATAAAGACCATTCGATTGTGTGACAACCCATAGGGCTGCTCGCAACGCACCCTTTGCAAAATTATCCCTGCTATGTGCCCTGTGAGTAATCTCAATTCTTTCTCCTGTTCCGGCAAACATCACTGTATGCTCACCGACTATATCACCAGCCCTTATAGATTGAATACCAATCTCTTCGGCTGTCCTGACACCAATAAATCCTTTTCTTCCATAGACAGCGTTTGTCTCGAGGTCTCTTTCGGTCGAATCAGCCAGGATTTTAGCAAGATGCATTGCTGTGCCACTTGGGGCATCTTTTTTTAACCTGTGATGGGCTTCAACTACCTCCATATCACAGTCTTTGCCAAGAATTATAGATAGATCTTCCACTACTTTAAATAATACATTAACCCCAACACTCATATTCGGAGACCTGACACATCGTATTTTTTGTGCAAGGAGTTGAAGATCTTTTTCATCTTCGCCTGTAATACCCGTAGTGCCAATCACCATTGCCTGACCTGTCTCAGCAATCAAGCGGATAGTATGTAACGTGCTTTCTGGTGTAGTAAAATCAATCAACACATCCGCACCTTTCATTGCGTCACTGATATCAGCTGCAAGGTCAATGCCTATCTTACCGAGACCAACAATCTCCCCTACGTCCTGGCCAATTGCAGGGTGATCTGGTCTTTCAAAGGAACCTGTTAAGGTTATTTCTTGGCTCTGTTGAATCATATGGATTATTCTCCCACCCATCCTGCCAGCAGCGCCGGCAACAACAGCCTTTATCATTTTTTTTCTCCTATTTCAAAATGAAATATTTTTTCAAAGAAATTCAGGAATCATTTCTCCATGAATAAGGTCATCGTATGTTTCTCTTGACCTAATTATCGAGAAGCGCTTTCCTTTCACCATTACCTCTGCAGGTCTGGGACGAGAGT
>JAFDDS010000002.1 GCA_019310745.1 Deltaproteobacteria bacterium
TCGGAAAGCCGTGTGCGGGAAAACCGCACGCACGGTTTGATGAGGGAGGGCTGGCGAAGGATTCTATGGGTTGGCTATTTAGGCACCGCCAAACGAAAGGGGCGGAAACAGATAGGTCGATTCCTACGGAGACTGGAGGCTGCCCTCTACTCTACCCAAAAGTCCATGAATCTATACCTATAGGAATCGTAACTTAAAACTAAAATCCCTGTTTTTCAGGGTCGACTACATATGATATTGGAAACATTTCGGTGGGTGAGTGAAGTCGAGTATAGGGGTGACCTATCCTTGACAGGACCTTATGAAACAAAAATATTATTTCTCCAATTCTTCCCTAATGGCAAGACCTATTTTTTCCAAGGTATATGGTTTTTTAACATATTTCCCCGCACCCAATCTTTGTGCCTCTTTGACACGGTCTGTTTCAGAGAATCCGCTTGCAATGATCGCTTTCTGACCAGGATATAATTCCAGATTCTTTCTCCCGTCTCACCATCAACACGCCTTACGGTAATGCCTGCCCGATATTGCATCGGGCGATGTGACGGGGTTGATACGTTTTGTATAATCGACCATTGCGGACAACTTAGGCGGCACCTTGGACGCCGATGGAAATATGGGTCCCGTACTGGCACGTTAGAGACCTTTAACCTCTCCATATGCGCAAACACAAGGAAGCGCATCATCGATCTTTACCCCGATAGGTCTGTCGCTCGCTTGACGACGCGTGCGGTTCCTCGATTACTCTCGCCATATTGTCCTGACCCTAGCTTTTAACCGAGCAGGATTCTCGGAAGGGAGTCTGCCTCACGGTTTCCTCCCAATTCAGTACTTTGTCGGACGGGCTCCATACCCAATGTACAGCGCACAGCACGCATGCCGTCCTAGGGTACTGGCGGGGACACGCCAGGTGATTTCCAGTATGGGTTAACCTGCTGTAATCACATTCGATTATACATTTTTGTATCGCAAATAACGTTTGCAGTGAGAGACTCGACGAAAAACACACCAAAGTTCCCGCTTAGCTACATGAAAGATATGTCTAAAATTAAATGTAGTTCTTAACTTGTTAATTTTGCACTTTCTTCAATTTTTGACAGGGGCAATATTAGGATGGCTTCGTTTATAAAATCAAAGAAAAGCATGGATTTTGGTTAAAATAGTTGCAAAAAATGAAATATATTCTTGACAAATGCAATTCATTTGAATATATAGCAAACCAGTTGCTTATTATCTTTAACTAAATTGCATTAAAAAAGTCACTCTGAAAAAGCAGGTGGTATATGCAGACCTATAAAACTATTGAAGATTTCGGGAAGATCCTTGCTTTATTTAAAGGTTTCCAAGTTGAAGAAAGAGGGGTAACTGAGATTTCAAATGCACTTGAAATGACTGCAAGCAAAGTCTCAAGAATGCTTCGAACCTTGGAAAATGAAAGGTTTTTTGAAAGAAATTTGGATACTGGCAAGTATCGGCTTGGGTTTGCATTTTTCGAACTTGGAATGGCATATGCGTTTCATTTCCCATTGAGAAAAATAATACGGCCACATATCGAACATATAGCTAAGGGCCTAGGTTTGACGGCAAGTTGGGGAATTTTCCAGAACGATAATGTGATTGTTGTCGATAGGATCCAAAATCTTAATATAGACCTTATGTCATACCGGATTGGTCTGAACTTACCCATTCATAGCACATCCATTGGAAAAATTTTATTGGCTTACTTTCCAGAAGAAAAGCAAGATAGGGTTATTAAATCTATTAAGTTAAACAAATTTACCGAAAAAACTATCGTAGATCCGATTTCAATAAAAGAAAAACTTAAGATATATAGGGAACTTGGATATGCAACAGATGAAGGTGAAACTCACGAAGAATTAAATTGTATCGCCGTACCTATAAAAAATCAAAAAGGGGAGGTTATCGCAGCAGTTAATTTGATGGCAGAACAGTCACAAGCCAGCGCGGAAGAGCTGTTCAAGCATTCTGCTTATCTGAAGGAAAGAGCTATGTTCATATCACGTCAACTAGGGTACACATTATTCGAATCATAACTGTAAAGAAAGGGCGTACAAATCAAATTAAACTTAAGGAGAAACTAAACCTGAAGAGATTTAGGGTTTTATAGATTAAATCATAAATGACGAGAGCCAGAAAGGATAAATGTTTTACGAAGCAAATTTTCTTTCGGCTTAGTGTTTGCTGTATTCAATCTGAAGAATATATGGAACATAATTTGAGTTTATGAAGAGCGACTGATTTTTGTAGCAACTATGGCAACGAGAAAATTGCTCAGTAAGGAGGTGATAACAGGTTTTCAGCAGAAATTCAATTACGTAGATTTGTAGATAGCTCCAATGAGTTTAGGCAAACGTTAACAGGTTTGATAATGTTAGAAAGGAGAAAATTATGGGAAAAAAAGGTATATTGTGTCTTAGGAAGGTTTGCTTGGCGGCTTTAGCTTTTGTGGTCTGCGTCAGTGTCTTGACGGTCAAAGAAGAGATTGTATGGTGCGGGGAAGCTAAACAAGGGTTCTACAATATTGGAGTTATTGCGCCGATTTCTGGCCCAGGTGCTGCTCTAGGGAAATATTTTGCACAAGCAGT
Organism: Deltaproteobacteria bacterium; assembly: GCA_019310745.1. The sequence continues at coordinate 2,607 of JAFDDS010000002.1, forward strand.
TGAGGTTGAAACGAAGTATATTAATAATAGTGGTGGAATAAACGGAATCCCCGTTAAACTTTTCATTGAAGACGACCAGAGCAACCCTACGGTAGCTCTAGTTGCTGTTAAAAAGCTCATCCAAAATGGGGCTGTGTGTATTCTGGGCTCGGTATTAACTAATAATGTACTGGCGATGATACCAGAGCTAGAAAAAGCTCAGGTTCCTAATATTGCCTCAGGTGCAGGTCGACAGATAATAGATCCTTTAAGAAAATGGATTTTCAAGGTCCCGCATACCGATACGAAAGTAAATTTGGCAATGCTAGAATTTGCAAAAAGGAGTCTTGAGGCTAAGCAAATAGCGGTTCTATTTCAAGATGATGCTTATGGGATGAGCGGAGCGAAGCAGATGAGAACGCAGGCACCTCAGTTAGGGATTTCCATTGTTTCAGAACAAACTTTCCATGCTGGAGACTCGAACATGATTTCACAGCTGATGAAAATTTCCAAGAAAAGTCCTGACGCTGTTTTGGTTCATTCTTTCATTGGCCCGGGAGCTATTATTGCGAAGAATGCTTATCAGATTGGTCTAAAGACCCCAATTGTTTATTCTACTGGTGCTGTTAGTGAAACACTAATAAAGGTAGCTGGAAACAAGGTAGCAGAGGGACTATATTTCGCTGGAATTAAGCCGACAATTGGAAACCTCCTGCCTCAAAATGATCCACAAAAATTTTTCTATGATAGATTTCTAAAGAGATTGAAGAAGGAGAACATCCGATTCGATACTTTCCATGGAAACGGCCATGATGCAACTAATTTAATGGCATACGCACTAAAGAAGATTTCACCTAAAGTAAATGACACTCGAGCAATACGTGACGCAATTCAAAGAGCGCTTGAAACGGTAAAAAATTTGCCGCTACATAATGCAATGTATACTTTTACATCAAAAGACCATGACGGGGCGATGGCAGAATCCTTAGTTATGGTACAGGTAAGGGATGGCAAATTCGTCCCAGCAAAGTAGAGAATCCCGTTCTTCACCACAAGGCATTTTGAAAAGCAAGGAGGGGGATTATTACGTCCCCCTTTTTCCCGCACCGTATTTGGCCCCGACATAAATGACTAGGTATCTTGCTGGGTGCTTATAAGGTTTTCAAATTAGACAAAAGCCTAATATTAACTGTGGTGGAATCCATACTTAAAAGACCAATCAATTTGCTTAGGTAAGAGTTGTTGCAGTGTTATGAGGCTAAAAAGAATTTTAGATTTATGATAAATACAGAGTTGTCTCCAAATTGATGCGGGCAATTTTGCAGCAGTCAAAGAGCACGTTTTATTGCGGAGCACTCTTAAATATTTGCAAAAAAGTTTTTTATTTTCGGGTTAAAGAGCGGGAGGTTTGTCATGTACAAAAGTGTGAAGGTAGATCGGTGGGAAGGGCAAATTGAAATTCAGGTGCCTGAGGCTTCAGTAATTTTTCAGTCGCAGGGTGCTGAAGAAAAGGCATATGATCCAATAGCCAAGATACGACATGCTATTGAGAATCCACTTGGTATGAGGCCGATAAAAGAAATTATAAATAGCGGAAGCAGAGTGGCGATTGCCTTCGATAATCCATTAAAGCCGTGCCCAAGTTCCTTAACTATTCCCATTGTTTTAGAAGAAATAAGGGAAGTTGGTGTAAAAGAAGAAAACATTGTTTTGGTGAGTGCTAATGGATGTCAAAGGAAACATAGGGCTAGTGAGTTTTATGATTATCTAAATCGCGGTTATGGTCTATCACCAGGGAAAGGCCTCGTAACGGTGCCAAAAAAAATATTCAAGGAGTTTTGGCCCCATCGGTTTATTAGGAACGATTCTGCTAACCCAGAAAAGTTAGTGGATATGGGCCGTTCCAAATTAGGTGATGTGGTTGAAGTCAATAGGGTTTTAGTAGATTATGATCTTCTTATATATACTGGAGCTGTTTATCCTATGGCCTGGGGAGGATATGGGGGGGTCGGGGTCGTAATCGGACTAAGTAGCGCAAGGAGCATAGCTTCTCATCATAACGTAGGAGTCATTGGACATAGGGACGCTTGTCATGCTGATCAGCGAAACCACTTCTATCGGAGACATAAGGATTCTATAATGGAGAGAATCGAAGAGTACACAGGGAGGAAGGTGTTTTATATTGACGCTATTCTTAATGGAGCTCGACAGTGGTCTCATTTTGCTGCGGGACATTTTAAGGAAATTCAGGAACCCTTATGGAAGGCTGCGGATGAAGAACGAATTTATCAAGTTGAGCAAGCAGATGTTGTGGTAATCGGTCTACCTAAATGGATACTATACGACACGACTCGAAACCCAGTCATATGCCTAAACGCTGCAGCCAATATCCTTAGGAACTCTTTAGGAAGGCCTGTTCTTCGAGAAGGTGGTGTATTAATATTAATAGCAGTTTGCGATGGATTTATTGATAATGATGCACTACCTTCGTATCCCGAAGTTCTAGATCTTTATGGTAAGATGGGTAACGCACAGAGGTTGGAAGAAAAATACTTAGAGGAATTCCTGTTTTATAGAGAGGATTATCTTATACAGCATATGGCGGGAAATGCTAATCACCCAACACACCCTTTTTGGCTATTTGCAGAAACTCAGTTTGTGCATGACCATGTTGGTAAATTAATAATTGCTACTGCAGAGAATCCTGAGGCGGTGAGAAAGGTCGGGGGGACTTGGGCAGAGGACTTTGATCAAGCTTGGCAAATGGCTGAAAAATTAGTGGGAAAATCTCCGAAGACTCTTGTATTACCCAACTTTTTCACTAATGTTCCAGTTAAGTTCGCAGTGAAGTAGTCGTTTAATGTGTTTTTGCCGCGAGGGTCACTCCGAGAAGTGGACATCGAGTTAAGAAGCGAATTTCATTTGCTGAAAATTGAAATATAGACAATCCATCTAAAGCCGAATGAATCCGCCTAACGTTACAGGACATTTCAATGTATTTGAAAATATTTGTTCGGGTTTCGCTATGGTTTACCTGAAAAGTTGCTGTTTAGTGTAATTGCAGTGTGATTGTTGAAATAAATATTATTTGTGGGATGAAGCCATGAGGATGAAGGAAAAAATAGCCATAATTACTGGGGGATCTGACGGAATTGGGAAAGAAACCGCCTTATTATTCGGGCGTGAAGGGGCAACTGTCGTCATTGCTGACTATGATGCCGAAAAAGGAAAAGAGGTCATAAACCAACTGAAAAAAGTCTACATTGAAAGCCTTTTTATCAAAACTGATGTGAGGGAGTCGATACAGGTACAAGAGATGGTGGAGCAAATAGTCAAGCAGTATGGGCGCATAGATGTACTAATAAACAATGCCGGTGTTGCTGGCGTGGTTCCAGTTACAGAGCTTTCTGAGGAAGATTGGGATCGAGTTGTTGATACGAATCTTAAGGGGGTATTTCTGTGTTGTAAGTATGCAATACCATATATGATTAAGAATGGTGGAGGAGTTATAGTTAATATGGGTTCGGTACTTGGCTTTGTGGGGAGATTAAGGGCATCAGCATATAATGCATCTAAAGCAGGCGTTATTATGCTAACCAAAAATATGGCCTTGGATTATGTAGATTTCAATATCAGAGTTAATGCTATCTGTCCTGGGTATGTTGAGACAGAGATCGTAAGAAGGTACATAAAAGGCTGTGAGGAGCCCGAAAAAACGTATAGAGAATTAGTTAACCTTCATCCAATGGATCGTTTGGGGAGACCTGAAGAGATAGCCAATGGTATCTTATTCCTAGCTTCAAGCGAAAGTTCATTTATGACAGGCTCCTGTCTAGTCATGGATGGAGGTTATTCTTGTCAATAAATCGCTAAGAGATAGAGGTGATGATAATGAAGGCAGTTATATTTGAAAAAATCGGATCAGTGAAACTTGCTGAAATTTCTAAACCTAAGCTTCTGAATCCCGATGATGCCTTAGTGAAAATAACAAGTACTGCAATTTGTGGTACCGATCTTCATATAATTAATGGAAATATCCCAGTTGAAGAAGACTTTGTGATAGGTCATGAAGCTGTAGGTATCGTTGAAGAGATCGGCAATGATGTTAAAAAGGTAAAGCCTAATGACAGAGTCGTAGTTTCTTGTACGGTTCAATGTGGCTTCTGTGTCAACTGTAGAAGAGGGGTAGCAGCCCTTTGCGAAAAAGGAGGAATTTTTGGCTGCGGGAAGGCGAGAGGTGGATTCGCAGGTGCGCAAGCTGAATATATGAGGGTCCCGTATGCTGATATGGTGTTAGAGCCAATTCCAGATAATATAAGCGATGATGAAGCATTATTTGTCGGCGATATTCTTTCTACTGGCTACATGGCTGCTGAGAATGGATGCATCCGACCGGGTGATATTGTAGCTATTTTTGGATCAGGCCCAGTTGGCTTATGTACTTTAGCTTGTGCCAAACTTTTTGGAGCAAGCAAGATAATCAACGTAGATTTACTTGATTATCGGTTGGAAGAAGCTCAAAGGCTTGGAGCAGACATTGTTATTAACGCCAATAACACAGATCCAGTGGAGGAAATTAAAAATGCGACTAAAGGAAGGGGGGCTGATGTAACTATTGAAGCTATAGGTGATCCAAAAACGTTACAAGCTTGCATAAACTCAGTCAGGGGAGGGGGAAATATTTCAATAGTTGGGGTTTTTCCTCCGGGCGTTGTAGAAATATCGATGAAGGAAATGCTTATTCAAAATCTTACAATAAAAATGGGCCTTGTAAACGTGATCAATATGGGTAAGTTATTAACCTTAATTATGAATGGTAAACTTGATGTAACGTCGTTAATAACACATAGGTTGGATCTAGATGATGCAGAAGATGCCTATGCCATATTTTCCAAAAGGTCCCAGGGCGTGCTCAAGGTAATACTTAAACCTTAAAAGCAAGCAAAAATGGGATGGCGAAAACAAAAGGTATCTATAGAATTTGTGGGGAACCTCCGACTATTTAACTAACTGATAATTGTGTAATATAAGATTTTGCTAATAATATTTTTATGAGACGTAAATGTTTTGGATATTACTGACCTAATACAGTTATTGATAACAGGGATTACAGAGGGCAGTGCGTATGCATTGATAGCTCTCGGTTTCTCCTTGATTTTTAGATGCACTAATGTGATTAGTTTTGCTCAAGGGGAATTCGTGGTACTTGGAAGTCTTATAATGGTTACTTTCCATGAGTTCCTAGGTGCTCCTGTAGTTTTATCTTTTGCAATAACTGTTGTCGTCGTAGGAAGCGTAGGAGCTTTATTTTACAATTTTACTATTAGGCCTCTTATTGGAAGTTCTGCATCGATTCTGAATATGATAATTGTTACCATAGGGGTCTCGATGGTTTTAAAAACTATTGCAAAACTATTTTGGGGAAGAGAGCCCATTGGTCTTTCATCCTTTGGCGGTGATGAGCCGATTAGATTTATGAGTGCGTTTTTACACCCTCAGTCACCTTGGATATTGGCAGTTTCGTTATTAATTTTGGCTGGGATAATAGGCTTCTTAGATTATACGCGTGAAGGGAAGGCTCTTAAAGCGTGTGCGGAAGATTCGTTTGCCGCTAAGTTGATGGGAATTAGCACGCAGCGAATTGTATTTTATTCCGTTATTTTGAGCGCAATGGTTGGTGCTGTTAGTGGAATTATTATAGCACCGGTTACATATGCCAGATATGATCTTGGTATAATATATACTATCAAGGGTTTTAGTGCAGCTGTACTGGGAGGCATCAAAAACCCAGTTGGTTCAATGGTGGGAGGAATAATTCTGGGGCTTTTGGAAACCTTCGGCGTTTTTTTCATGTCTTCGGGGTATAAGGATGTTATCTCGCTTGGCGTACTATTGGTTGTGCTATTTTTTAAGCCAGAAGGTATTTTTTCATCCCATGCAGAGTGAGAAAGCATTAAAAATGAGAGAAATATTTTGGGCGTTGCTAAAATCAGTATTGGGAATTTCTTTCCTTTTGCTAATACCCCTAGCCATTGGAAGACCGTTTATCTACACCATATTAATATTATCAGGAATTAATGCTCTTGTAGCTCTTGGATTGCTTTTGTTAGTAGGATACGCTGGCCAAATATCATTTGGGCATGCTGGTTTTATGGCTATAGGGGCGTATACATCAGCAATAATTGCGACCAGGTACGATCTTACCGTGATGATGGGAATGATTTGCGGTCTCATATTTACGTCGTTGATTGCCATACTGATTGCTATTCCTATTCTTAAATTGAAAGGGTATTACTTGGCAATGGCAACGCTTGCTTTTGGGGTAGTTTTATCGAAATTGCTGATTGAATTGGAATGGCTTACTGGCGGGCCAGTTGGGATTGGAGCAATACCACCTCTAGAATTTTTTAGTTTTACAGTTGAAGGTGACGAGGCGTACTTAATAATTGTATGGTGTATCGTTTTTGTTGTCTACTTTTTTTGTAAAAATATCCTAAACTCCCATATTGGGAGAATCCTTAAAGGCATAGATCTTGATGAACAAGTTGTTGGGTGCCATGGTGTAGACGTCAGGAAGGTAAAATCAAACATTTTTGTCTTTAGTGCAATTTTAGCCTCTTTAGCAGGAAGTCTGTATGCACATTATATGAAATACATTAGTCCAGAAGTATTTTCTGCAGATCTTTCGGTTTTCTTAATTATGATGGTGTTTTTGGGTGGCACTAGTCATGTTTGGGGGGCAATACTTGGAGCTCTATTGCTAAATATTTTGCCGGAGATACTGCGGTCATACAAAGATATTAGCATGGGTTTATACGGCCTTGCACTCGTGCTTATTGTTATTCTGATGCCAAAGGGATTAAGTGTGATTTTAGTTGGTATGTACAAAAAGCTACTATATTTGGCCAAACAAGTTTGGACAAAAAAAATATGCAGAGGCCAATAGTATTCGTGATGACTGAGATGTATAATAAAAACAGTGAGTCTTGTTTCTTTGAAGTGGAAAATTTGTGTAAAGACTTTGGTGGCCTTCGAGCGGTGAATAATGTCAGTTTCGAAGTGAAAAAAAATGAAATATTTTCCATTATTGGGCCTAACGGAGCGGGAAAAACAACTTTATTCAATCTTATTTCCGGCTTTTTCCAGATTAGAAAGGGAAGTATTTCCTTTAGAGGTAAACGGCTGAATAATTTGAGCCCATTCTTGATTGCGAGGCTGGGAGTTGCTCGAACTTTTCAAAACATCCGGTTATTTCCTGATATGAACGTAATTGAAAACGTATTAATAGGAAGTGAAGCTAAGGCAGTTCAAGGTTTTTTGGCAACAGGATTTCGTGTTCCGGGAGTGCAAAAACTGGAGAAAGAGAAAGTCGAAAACGCGGAGGAATGGCTAAACTATTTAGGCTTGCTTGATTATAAATATAAAAGATCTGGATCTCTTCCGTATGGGCTACAAAAGAAGCTGGAGATAGCCCGCGCTTTGGCGAATGATCCGGCGCTAATCCTTCTAGATGAACCAGGAGCTGGTTTAAATGATGTTGAAATTGGAGAAATTCAAGAAATTATATGGAGAATTCGAGATGAATTAGGTTTGACTATATTGGTTATCGATCATAATACAAATTTAATAATGTCTTTATCAGACAGTATCATGGTATTGAATTTTGGTGAAATATTGACAATAGGAAGTCCTGAAGATGTTAGAAATGATTCAAGGGTAATTGCTGCATACTTAGGGCATTGAATTTTTTGTCGGTTGTGGAGAAAAGCGATGGGTTTTTGGGCTTTAAAGTTGCCCGTTGCTTTGTAAGTAGTTTTACTTAATATTGAAAGTATATCAACAAAAGTCATTTCCTAGGTTGGAACTATGAAGTCTAATCGGCCCCTGACTCTCGAAATAAGTAAAGCTTACGTGGCAATAAATTCTTCTGTGATTCTACATGATATATCATTGAAGATCGGTGGAGCAGAATTTGTTACTATAATAGGGTCGAATGGGGCCGGAAAAAGTACTTTGCTTAGGACTATTTCAGGGTTTTACAAGTTAAAGAGTGGGAATATTTCTTTTTATGGGAAAGATATTTCTAAGTTAGAGCCTGAAAATATAGTTAAAATGGGCCTTTCACACGTCCCCGAAAGAAGACATGTTTTTGCCGCGCTTTCAGTACGGGATAATTTGGAGTTAGGCAGTTACCTATATCAAAAGGTTAGATCACAAGCCTATCAACACAACATTAGATTTGTTTATAACTTATTCCCAGTCCTTGAGGAACGAAAAAGGCAGTCAGCTGGCACTTTAAGTGGAGGAGAACAACAAATGTTGGCCGTAGGCCGGGCATTGATGGCTGAGCCTAAGCTACTAATGTTAGATGAGCCATCGCTTGGTCTAGCTCCTATTGCAGTTGAAGCAGTGTTCCGTGTTTTAGCTGATCTGAATAGGGAGAGATTGCCAATTCTTCTTATAGAACAAAATGCCAAAATTTCGCTTGATGTCGCAGAAACTGGATACATTTTAGAAAGAGGAAGAGTAAGGCTTCAAGGAAAGACAAGAGATCTTCTTGGTAACAGAATGGTTGTAGATTCTTACTTAGGTAAACAGGTGGTTAATCCGAAAGGGTCAAAAGGAGCATTATAAAAGGCGGTAGTTTAAAATATTAGTAATGTTCATAAGTGTCGCTGCCCTTATTAATATAACTGCCGAAAAGAAACACGTTAGCGCAGAGGATTTAATTAAGCACGCAGGTTACCTTAAAAAAGAAAAAAGTTTGTTCATTTCCCGGCATTTCCGTTACAGATATGTGAGAGGCTAATATTTAGGTAAAAGGAACGTTACATTCATTTTCGGTTAGGTGAAAATAAATATCCTATTCTAAAATTTTTAAACGCTGGAGGCAATGGAATTTATGCAAAAAAATAAGGAATACGATGCAATTTGGTTTGGCGGAGGGGCTGCTGGCAGGTTTGGGGCGGCCTATATGAAAGGATTAGGCGGCATGCCTTTGATTGTTGAGAAGGAGGGACTCGGAGGAGAGTGCCATACATGTAGGTGTGCTTTTGAGAACTATGTATCGGATCAAGCATCTATGGCTGAGTTGCTGCAAGCCTATTCAGGATTGTCCTGGTATCCCGAGTTTAAGCTAAAAAAGAATAGTATGGCCAAAGTCGTTGAGGTTTATAGGAATGTGGGACAACCGTCGTTTCACGACGCCATGACCCACCAATCTGTAACCCAATTGGGCCTTGATGTCGCCTGGGGAGAAGGGGAGATTATCGATAAGAATATTGTGAAGGTGAATGGTAAGGTTTACAAGGGAAAAAACCTTGTCATGGGCACTGGTTCAAGGCCGACGATGCCTGATATACCTGGAACCGATTTGGAAAATGTGTGGACCTATAGGGACCATCCGGAAATTAGAAAAGATCCCAAGAAGCTTGTAATTATCGGCGGCGGGAAGATCGGAATGGGCAAGGGGGCCATGTTTGCCCCTTTCGACATCGATGTCACTATTTTAGAAAAATATAGCGTTTTGACTAAATGGGATTGGGAAATTAAGAACTGGGTTTTTGAAGATTTCAGGCGAAGAGGTATCAAAGTATATGAAGGTGTTGAGGTCAAGGAAATCAAAGGGGACGGGAAAGTGGAGGCTGTAGTGGCCGAGATTAAAGGCAAAATCACTGAATTTTCTTGCGACGCCGTGATGTTGTCTGTCGGTCTTACCCCGAATTCCGAGCCCGCTATGCCTTTGGGTGTAAAGATAGGAGCGAATAACGAAATTGTTATCGACAAAGGCTCCAGGACAAATATCCCCGGTATCTATGCAGTAGGAGATGTTGCCGGGCCACCTTATTTCATGGCCGCTGCAAGAAAGCGCGGCATTATCGCAGCCAAAAACATCATGGGGGGGAGCGCACAATGGGATGACAGTCTGCCCTTGCCCGACCACATTTATTTACCGCCGTTGGAGGCGACAACGGTTGGGCTCACTGAGAAAGAGGCACGAGAAAAATACGGTGACGTTGTGATCATTAGAGTTCCTTGGGGTGCGAGGGCTAAGCATGCCCAACCCCTAAGGTATATCCCTCATCTTGAAAATCAGGGCCTGCCGGTTTGCGGCAGGGTTCACTCGCTCAATCTGTTCTTTTATGGACAGAATAGAAACGGATTACACAAGGCTATAGTGGATCCCAAATCAAGAAAATATGTTGGGTTCCATCATGTTGGTGACGGGGCAAAGACCGCTTTTCAGTATTTGTCCTATTTACTTCAGCAAGGCTGGACAGTGGACCAGATGGCAAATCTACACGAGATTTTCCTCAATGCTGAGCACTTTATCCAGTTGTCTAGACTAGTTGCGGGGCAGGATGATTTAAAAGGCTACTCGGGACAGACAGTGACCGAGGATTACACGAAGGATCTCCTTCAAAAGGCATGATCAATGGGTAAAAGACGGGATCCAAATATGTAAACGGGACTGGAATAATTGTTTTTAAGGATGAAGGGGGACAGAGGATGGGCCGTGACTGGGTTAGGGCATTGCTAAAAATGGCGCTTTATTCAAGAATGCTGCATGGAATTATAAATTATCATCTGGGAGTCTTAGTCCCAAGGAGACTTATAATGACTAAGGGATTTATTCTCATTGTTATGTGTGCCTTTATTATTATCGGAATTGCAGGCTATGCTGAGGGGTCTGGAAAGCCTATCAGGATTGCCTATCTGCAGAGTGACATTCACCATTTAGCCTGCTGGATATCACTGGAAAAGGGCTTTTTCAAGGACGCTGGCTTGGATGTTGAAGTGGCGGGGATCTTCAAAGCAGGCCCTGAGATGATGAGTGCTTTTGGTGCTGGCGCCTTGGATATGGGTTATGTAGGGCAAGCGCCGGCAACCACAGCCGTGGCGAACGGGGCCGTCGCGGTCACTGTTTTGGCACAGGTCAATACAGAAGGATCGGCCATTGTTGTGAGGAGGAATTCACCAGCAAAGTGCCTCCTTTCTCTTGTCGAAAAGATTGTAGCGATCCCTGGACATTCGACTGTCCAGGACTTCCTCCTGCAACACGGTCTGGCAAAAAGCAGCGTGAATGCAAACAAGGTAAAAACGATCGTCCTAAAACCTCCTGAAATGATTGGGGCCCTACGCACAGGCCAAATTGATGCGTTCATTGCCTGGGAACCCTATCCCGCCCTGGCCCAGAGCATGGCTGTTGGACGGGTGCTCATTTCCTCCAGTGAAATCTGGGAAGCGCACCCATGCTGCGTTCTCGTAGCAGATAATCGGTTTCTTTCTAATCATCCTGACGAAGCCGCAGCCATGGTTCGATGCCATATCAAGGCAACAGATTTTATTAACGAGCATCCTGGAAAAGCGGCTGAAATTGCAATGAAATACACAGGAATGGATCAGAGAACCGTCAGAATAGCGATGAAAAACGTTCACTATGATTATGAAATCAACATAGAAGGCGAAAAGACCTATGTGGATTTCCTTTCTAAGCTAGGATATATAAGACTGGATGACAGTAACCAGTTCATCAAGAGATTCATCAATGGTGACTTTCTTCGAAATTCTATCAAACGATGAGGCATGTCTGCCTCGCCCACGAATCGGATGTTTTGTTTGAGATTTTAATGGGTAGCAAAGCCGCTTTACGAGCGAAGTATGTTTTGAGATGTTTTCATGGTTTACAAGACGTCGTTTTGATCAGTGGATTCTGCCTTCATTGGTTCTTGTTATGTGGCAGATCCTCAGCTATCTGGAAATTATTCCAAACTTCTTACTCCCATCACCTCTCAGGATACTATTGGGTTTCAAGGACCTTGTAATCATTGGTATGCCGCCAGGGCATCTACTTCACGTCCATGCCCTCTACAGCCTGTATCGTGTTGCATGGGGCTTCGCCGTGGCGGTCTTACTGGCAATACCATTGGGGCTCTTGATGGGATGGTCCGGTAGGCTTCGATACCTGATCAGCCCGCTTTTTGAGTTGGTTAGACCTATTCCACCCCTTGCATGGATCCCAATTGCCATATTATGGTTTGGTATTGGCCTTAAGTCCGCTGTCTTTATCATCTTTTTGGGGGCATTTTTCCCGATTCTGATCAACACCGTTTCTGGAGTTACCTCCATCCATCCAAGATATGTCGAGGTAATCCGAACGTTGAATGCGAATGGAAAGGATATTTTTCTCAAGGTGTTGCTCCCTGGCTCCATTCCGTCCATCTTTGTTGGGATGAGAATCGGGGTGGGGATTGGATGGATGAGCCTGGTGGCTGCCGAATTTACGGGCGTCAGGGAGGGGTACGGGCTTGGCTATATGATCATGACTGCGCGGGATATTCAAAGGCCGGATGAGATCCTGGCGGGCATGTTGGTCATCGGAATAATCGGTCTTTTCATCAACAGTGGGTTCAAGATCTGCGAATCGAAAATAATCCGGTGGAAATAGGGGGCTTTTTGTGTGTCTTGAACTAAAAGGGATCTGCAAAACTTTTGGGGACTCGGATTCACAGGAGATTGTCCCTGTTCTGGAAGATATCGATTATAGCATTGGCAGTGGGCGTTTTGTTTCCATAGTCGGCCCCAGTGGATGCGGTAAGAGCACGTTAATCAGAATTATCGCGGGACTGGAAAGAGTAACCAAAGGGGAGGTTCTTCTCGGGGGCAGCAAGATTAAATACGGGAAGGATTTGATTGGCCTTGTTTTTCAGGAGTACGCCCTGTTTCCATGGCGGACGGCGCTTCAGAATATCCAGATAGGCCTGGAAATTATGGGTATTTGTAAAAAGGACAGTGAATCCGCTGCCACAGAATACATGAAGGCCCTTGGTTTGAGCGGATTCGAGAATCAATATCCCAGAGAGTTGTCCGGCGGTATGCAACAACGCGTTGCTATAGCACGAACCTTGATCACAAATCCCCAAGTCGTTTTGATGGACGAACCCTTTGGCTCCTTAGATAGCCAGACCAGGAACGATTTGCAGGAGTTTCTTCTCAGTCTTTGGAGGAAAAGGAACAAAACGATTATATTTGTAACGCACAATGTGGACGAGGCTGTTTTTTTGAGTGACGAGATTATCTTGTTATCTGAAAGACCCGCACAGATTACCAGGATATTCGAGCTCGATTTCCCGAGGCCACGAGATCGGACAGGTCGGGAATGTAATCTGATGAGAAAGGATGTATTAGAGGCGTTAAAAGAACAAAGAATCGAGTCAACCCCTTTTTTAGTTGAAATTCATGAAGTGGCTTAAACAGAATTATACAGCCTTCCTGTAAAGATGTAGACGCTGTTTGAGAGCTTCACGAAGTTTTGGAAGGTTTCTATACCCTTTAATCCTCCGCAGCGAACTTCCTCCTTCTTTACTACATTGCGTACTCGGGGAACTGATATGCCTACTTTCTGATTGGATAAATACACAGAGCCCGGGATAAGGGGATGTTATTGAATTTGTTGACTTATTGGTGTCGTTGAAAATTGATTACACAATCCAGTAGTCTGGCATACCCATATTGCACATTATTTCCCTGTCCGGTTTTTAGGAAGTATTATAGGCGGCCATAAAACCCAGCACCACGACTGCTCTCCCATAAAAAGGAATGGAGGATATTAGATGAATCAATATGGCTGGAAGTTATTCACCAAATTCAACAACGTCCCCTAATTACATTAAATTGCTTTTTATAGCTTGTGCAAAATTAATAATCATGGGTGGTGTGGGCTTTCTATTACCCATAAGTTCAAGCGATTCTATCGCCGGGCCTCTTCCTTGAACATTTTGATGTTTGTCTCGACAAGCTGTTCGATGATTTTTCGTACCCGCGCATAATTGGCGATCATCTTTCGAATTCTGGGTAACTGACCTCGAGACACGTACACGATTCGCGTCTTCTGCTGGTTATCCTTATACGTCAGGCGGTATGCCCTCCGAGATGACGTCTTATTGCATATGCAGCGGGCTCTGTTGCATGTGGTGCAGATGCTACTGATCGAACCTCGGACAAATTCCGAGTGCTGGCCAAGTTTCTTCAGCAGCGCGTTTCGTTTTCGGGCCAACCCTTTCATTGACAACACCTCTTCGATAATGGTAGACGTATAATATACATCTACTGCATGGCAAGTCAATGATTAATGAGGAGGTGCGACATGGCAGGCGAAAACGAGAGGAGTTGGGCTGCTGAGGAATTAGGCGAAAACGAGAGGAGTTGGGCTGCTGAGGAATTTGCGGATGTCAGCCTTGGTGACAAGAGACTCGATGCGAGGCTGATTAAGCTGTGCGATCGGTTTTCGGATGCTCCAGAGAGCCCCATCAACCAAGCATGCGCAGATTGGGCAGAGACCAAAGACGCCTATCGTTTCTTTCAAAACAACAACGTTGAGGTCGGCAAGATGCTGGCGGCCCACCGATGTAAAACAGCTCAGCGTGCCAAGGAACACAAAACGGTTCTTGCTCTCCAAGATACCAGTTACTTCGTCTACACCAATCATCCGAAAACCCTTGCCTGGCCGTGACGACCAAAGGCCTCCCGCTCGGGTTGCTGGATCAGAAAATCTTTTCACGGAAACTCCGTAAAAAGAATACAGGCAAAGCCAAACCTCACGACTATCTGCCGATCGAGGAGAAGGAGAGCAACAGATGGCTTGAAGCGTTAGAAAACACCAAGGCGGTAACGGGCGGTACCCAAATCATCACAGTCTGCGATCGCGAAGCGGATCTATACGACTTCTTCAAGTGTAGCCAGCAAATAGGCGCTCCAGTTCTCGTTCGTGCCAACGCGGATAGGACAATCAACCGTAACTCCCGATATGCAAAGAAGGACGTCGAAAAACTCTGGGAGCATATGCGCCAACAGCCCGATACAGGTTCCTACAATAACGTCAAACACAGCACGGAGAAACTTCCAGACATCGAGATGCACGCCGTCTATGTTCTGGAACCGGACCCGCCGGATAGCGAGGAATCCATCGA
>JAFDDS010000097.1 GCA_019310745.1 Deltaproteobacteria bacterium
GAGAAAGAAGGTATCCTATTCAATGAATCATTACGAAACAATTTATATTGTAAACCCCACTTTGGACGATGACTCTTTAAAAGAGGCAATTGATAAATTTTCGGATCTCATCAAAAAGCTAAAAGGCACTATTGTAAAGATTAATGAGTGGGGAAAAAGAAAATTAGCCTACGACGTTAAGCGATTTGATAAAGGCTACTATGTCGTATTAGATTTTTGCGCTCTTCCTAAAATGCTAACAGAGTTAGAGAGGAATCTGAAATTAGATGATCGAATCTTAAAATATATTACCGTAAAGATTGATGAAAATGTTGATCCGAAGGATTTAGTAAGTAAAGAGAAGGAAATAGAAGATACAATGGAAGAGAGCCACAATGAACATGTTGAGGAAAAATAATGGCCTATAATGATACCTTTAATCATCAAAGAAAAAGAGTTTTTATTAAGCACAAGATCTGTCGCTTTTGTGCTGATTCAAACCTAAAGATCGACTACAAAGATTCAAAGAATCTTGCAGCTTTTACGACCGAAAGAGGTAAGATCATACCTCGAAGAATTTCTGGCAACTGCGCTAAGCATCAAAGAATGCTGGCGGTAGCTATAAAAAGAGCGAGAAATATTGCCCTGTTACCTTTTACTACGGCAAAAATAAAGACGAAGGAACATAGGGAACTGTAAGAGTTAGCTTTGAGGTATATAGAGTTATTTTCTACTTCCCCAAGCCCTTGTTATTCTTAATTCACCTTTCTTTACGGAAATTGTAGTTCCTTACCTTTATATTTACAAAAAAATTAGAATGGGAAAAAGACATGAAAATTATTTTATTACAAAATTTTGAATCTCTTGGTTTTGAAGGTGATATCGTAGATGTCGCAAAGGGGTATGCAAGAAATTATCTCATTCCAAAAGGTACAGCCATTGAGGCCAATAATGCGAATTTAAAGGCCTTGGAGATGAGAAAAAGTAAAATAACAGCTCGACGTATGAAGGATAAAAAGGAAGCCGAAAGAGCCGCAGAAAAGGTCTCTCAGGTAACCGTAACGATGATACGTAAGGCTGGTGAAGAGGGCAAACTTTACGGTTCTGTCACAAGCAAAGATATTGCTCAAGAGCTCGAAAGGGAAGGTATTAGTGTAGATAGAAGAAAAATTGTTACGGATGAGGCAATTAGAACTCTTGGGGAGTTTGAAGTCGCTATTAAACTCCATCCAGAGGTTATGACTACAATAAAAGTCATTGTTGAGAAAGAGGAAGAAAAGGCGTAAGCTGATGGCTATGCCTAAAAAGAAAGATGATACGGTTTATTCTCCCTATAAGGTCCCCCCACATAATATGGAGGCTGAACAGGCTATAGTGGGAGGGATATTAATCAATAATGATGCGCTTAATCAGATTGTGGATATCCTCTCTGGTGAAGATTTTTATAGAGAGGCCCATGCACTCATATATGAGGGAATGCTTACCCTATATAATAGGGATGATCCGGTAGATGTAATAACCCTTTCCCAGGTGTTAAAGGAAAAGGGTGCCCTGGATAAGGTAGGAGGGACGGAGTATTTAGCATCTCTGGCAGATGCAACAGCAACTTCTGCTGGAATAATGTATCATGCTGAAATTGTGAAAGATTTATCTATACGAAGAAATCTGATTCGACAATGTTCTCATATATCTGAAGTGTGTTTTCAGCCTAGCAATGATACTGAAGACATTCTTGATTCAGCTGAACAATATATATTTAAGATAGCTGAAAGGAATATAGATCAAAACTTTTTACAGCTCGATGAAGTTGTCAAGAACAGCTTCAAGAAAATAGAAACCACTACGGGCAGTAATATAACAGGTATTTCAACCGGATTTACCGATTTTGATAATATCACCTCTGGTCTTCAACCCTCTGATTTTATTATTATTGCTGGGAGACCAAGCATGGGTAAAACAGCATTGGCCTTAAATATTGCACTTAATGCTGCACTTGTAGATAAAGTAGGTGTAGCGATATTCTCACTTGAGATGTCAAGCCTCCAACTTGGCATCTATTGGGCTGCGATGCTATGATAGATGCATGGAAATTAAGGAAAGGAGCTCTGCAGGATGATGACTACCTTCGTTTAACAGACTCGGCCAATAGACTTTCAGAGTTACCTGTCTATATTGACGATTCGTCTGCTTTGTCTTCCCTGGAGATAAAGGCAAAGGCCAGACGATTGAAAAAAAAGTACAATATATCGTTAGTTATTATTGATTACCTCCAATTAATGCAGAGCAAAAAGGCGGTTGAATCAAGACAGTTGGAGATTTCTGATATATCAAGATCTTTGAAGGCTCTTGCAAAGGATTTAGATATCCCTGTTCTGGCAGTTTCACAGTTGAACAGGAAGGTTGAGGACAGGCCCAATAAGAGACCGATGTTAGCTGATTTGAGGGAGTCAGGCGCTTAAGAGACCGATGTTAGCTGATTTGAGGGAGTCAGGCGCTATAGAACAGGATGCAGACCTGATCTCGTTTATTTATCGAGAAGAACTGTATAATCGGACAGAGGAAAACAAGGGAAAGGCAGAACTTATTGTTGCCAAACATAGAAATGGTCCTACTGGCTTGGTTAATTTGACATTTCGAGAAAAATATACAAAATTCCAAAATTACTATAAAGATGATTTAGCAGAAGGGTGAGAAAGAAAAACATTTGTTGAATGACAACTTTCATACAACAACTTGAGGCACAGCCATAGAGAAGGTATATGGCAAAATTGGTGGTCTCAAGGCCAGCCATTTAAAAAGACTCCACACTATTTATAGACGACGCATCTCAGGAGATGCGATAGTTTCTCGTGAGATAGCACGCCGATTAGCTGAAATTTCTTCAGACATGAAGAGACAGGTAGCACTCCTTGTAGGAAGAAGAGGGGATGTGGAATATGTGGTTGTGGGCAATGATCACAGCATTCTTATTCCCGATTTAGCTCGGTTTAGATCTGGCGTTGGTAGACTTAAAGGCCTTAGGTGTATCCATACTCATCTCCATGGAGAGCCATTAAGTCAAGAAGATTTAATGGATTTAGCCCTCCTAAAGCTGGATTTAATGGTGTGCCTAAACATTACCAATAATGGTGTTCCTGCCGATGTTTATTATGCCCATATACTTCCCAAAAATAATTCAGGGCAGCCATGGATCATAGAACATATACCTGATATTGGCAGACTTAATCTCAATTTTTTAGAATTTATAAGAGATCTTGAAGCTCAGCTTGCCAAAACAGGAACACGCATTGGTATGGAAAAAAAAGAAAGGGCTGTTCTTGTAAGTGTAAATAAGTCCTCGAGGCAGGAGGCAGAGGAGTCACTTGAGGAATTAAAAGAGCTGTCAATCACTAGTAATCTCCTGGTTGTAGATTCTATTATTCAGAGAAAAACACAGTCCAATTCACGGTTTCTTTTAGGGAAAGGAAAGCTAAGCGAATTAGTTGTACGTTCTCTTCAAGCAGGCGCAGACCTCCTAATCTTCGATGGTGAGCTTACCCCTGCACAAGTCAGGGTTCTGACAGATTTCACAGAAATGAAGATGATTGATAGAACACAGTTGATATTAGATATATTTGCTCAAAGGGCAATCACACGAGAAGGAAAAATTCAGGTAGAACTTGCTCAATTACGGTATGTGTTGCCCAGATTAATTACCAAAAATACCGCAATGTCAAGACTTACTGGTGGGATAGGCGGGAGAGGACCAGGAGAGACAAAGCTGGAAATCAATAGGAGGAGGGTAAGGGATAGGATTACCCTGTTAAACAAAGAATTGGTAGAGATCAGGTGCCAGAGGAAAGAGAGAAGAAAAAAAAGAAAAAATAGGGGTATGCCAGTAATCTCAATTGTCGGGTATACAAATGCAGGAAAATCCACCCTCCTTAATGCCTTTACAAGAAGTCATGTAAAGGTAGAAAACAGGCTTTTTGTAACACTTGATACTGCGAGCCGCTATCTCAGGCTGAAGAAGGGGGATGCTATTATGACTGATACAGTCGGTTTTATCAAGGATTTACCAGAGGATCTTTACAAGGCCTTTGCTGCGACCCTTGAGGAACTTCATGAAGCAGATCTTCTTCTTCATGTAGCAGATATGAGTAATTCAAGATTAGAAGATCAGATAGAATCAGTAAAAATAATCTTGGACAGTCTTGATCTAACTGAGATACCAACTATTTTAGTGTTAAACAAAATCGATAAGCTGAACAAATCCCAGATCGATAATTTCGCTACGAGACTGGGTGGAATCCCGATATCAGCTACACATCCATCTACCCTGCCAAAACTGAGAAAAGCGATTGAAGGTAGTATTTTCTGACATCCATACTCAATCCGCCTGGTTACGCACCAACCACGAGAAGCTGTTTTTTATTATGACACAGCCATGCCCTGCCAGTTACTAGATTTTATTTTTTGTCGATTTCTAGTAATAATGAGACTTTGGCATGAAAAAATAGAATTTATTAATCTCGTTCCTTGGACTGGGTCAAGGGTAAAGAGTGTGGTTGAAAGTGCATCAGCTTCTATTGCAGTGGGGGCCTGAACAGAGACACTCGCATTAATAAGAGGTGATAACCCGGTTTTGGGATTGACAATATGATGAAAGATTTTTTCCTTGTCAAAAAATACCTCATAATTACCAGAGGTGGCTATAGACCTGTTTGTGATAGCGACTATGTCAGGGTAATTTTTTTTCTTTAGCGGGTCTTCGATGGCTATTTTCCATGGCCTGTTATTGCCTTTGTCACCTATTGTCCTAATGTCTCCCCCTGCATTGATAAGTGCATGTTCGATCCCCTGTTTCATCAGTGTCTCAATCGCCTTATCCACAATAAAGCCTTTTGCAATACCATCCAGAGTAATTCCCATGCCATCCCTTTTAAAGGACATGCCATTTCCATGTAAAGAAATCAGTTCAGCATTAACAAGTTGTAAGAGCTCAGCAATCTTCTCCTTACTTTGGATAACCTTTTTTTTGTCTTTAAAAGATTGAGCCAATATATCTAAGACTGGCTTCACAGTAATATCAAAAAAGCCATTGCTGATTTGGTGATACTGCAAGGATTTTTTAATAACAAAGGAAAGTTCAGGAGGAACATTATTACAAAATCCGTCACGGTTCAGAAGTGCTACAGGGCTATCAGAATCAAACCGGCTCATTATCTTTGTAAGTCTTTCTATCTCTTCAAAGGCTAATGCGATAGATTCCTCTGCATGGTCTTTGGAGGGACTAAAAGTGGTTATCGACACTATTGTTCCCATCCCTGTCCTGGATCTTGAGACCTTATAGAGATTTTTATCAAACTCTCCTGCTTCGGCAGAACGTATACCTACAGGGAATGTTGCCAGCCCCAGTCCAAACATACCAGAAATTTTCAGAAAATCTCTTCTTTTCATACATCCGTTCTCTATGCATTTGTAGGATTCTCTATGCATTATATTCCTCCAGGATAAATTTGTTACCTATCGATTTTTATTAGAATAATATTCCATTCCTCTTAAATCTAAAATTCGAGATACCCTATATCATTTGAATAAATAGATTACAAGATCTTTTTCTTATTAATTTTTTACTTACTATTCTCTACTGTCATCTCATACAATAGTTTTTTGTTTTTAATGGATACAATGAATTGTACCTGTTTTCCATGTAGAATGTGTTCTTCAGATTGTCTCCTGAGATTGGCGAAGTCTGCTGTCTCAAGGAAATACCTAAGAAGCTCTATTTTTCCTTCAAGCATTTTATCCTCTTTTCTTTTTTTAAGATAGTTATTCACATTTTCCCAGTATTCCCTTTTGGCCACAGTCTCAATACAATGAGATACCGTTGGAGCCAGCACTATTCTGGTTGCCATTGTAGTATGTCCCCTCATTTTTCTGTCATTGTAATTGTCATATCTTGATCCTAAACTTTTTCGTCCCGGTGGGACTTAGTCACCATCACTTCGTAGCCCCTGGCCCAGACCTGGTTCAGCAGTCCTTTTCATAGAATCCCTAGGTGCAGTGTTCACTAGTACCGTTTTAAAGCACACGTTATGTCGCACCAGGGCAGGCTTGAATCTCGATTTTATCGGAAAATTTAGCCCGTGAAATTTGCGTAAGCAATAGCAAAGCGTATTTCACTGGGCCCCTGAACGTTGAACCTATAGTAGTTACATATAGTATATCTTTTATTGATAAAACCACACTATAGTGCTATAAATTTTTTAAATTATATCGCAGCAGAGTTGATCACATATATAGAGATCGTTGCATAACCTAAAAATCTTTGTAACTCAAGAAAAGAGGGTGGACTTTTCTGAAGTGACTGGCGTAAGGGCGCTGAAAATACCAGCCCGAGAGCCTCGGAACTGAAGAAAAGTCCACCCTCTTTAAGGAAATATGAGTTATGCAAAGCTCTCATATAATCAACCAGGAGGTAGGAGTGTGACGACAAAATTTATTTTTATCCTCTTTATTAGTATTTTTATTGTATCATCTTTTTCTCCGCTTTTGGCTCACAATAGAAAAGACTCTGAAATAACCGTTGGAGAGAGAATTAAAGAAATTTTAGATTCTGTCAATGAAATTATAACGTCCGGTATCCAGGCTGCCGAAAAAGAATTAAAGGAATTTCAAAAGGAATTAAAAGAAAAAGGTGGCGCTATCCACAAAAAGGCAGAGAGGTCCATAGTGGAGAAACTTCAAAAAATACTTGTGGAGCTAAAGAAAATAGAAAAGGTCCTGAAGGAAAATCTGGCAGAAGGAAAAGACCTCTCAAAAGAGAAACGTGAGCACTATAGAAATAATCGGCAAAATCTGGAAGAAAAGGTAGCCCAGCTTAAAAAGAGAATAAAA
>JAFDDS010000098.1 GCA_019310745.1 Deltaproteobacteria bacterium
ATTATCAATTACCGTCAATGCCTGATTGACTGCATCGCTTTGATAGCTGTACGATTTATAACCTCTATCTTCCAATAGTTTGCTAACGTGCGGCTTTATCTGCCTTTGCTTCTGCAAGTCAATGTATGTCTTCAATACCTTAACGTAAGCTTCAAATGGAGTTACAAGAGCAGCCTGTGAACGGTTGTGTATAAGTTCGAGCAGGTCCTTTTTACGTTGAGGCTCTTCGGTTATCTTAACAGCCGACTCCCAAAGCCCGTCAAAATACTGCTGAGCCTTATCGGTGCCGTAATCGCCTATCTCAACATTAAATTCGTTCTGTTCGGAAATCCCCGCCTTTGTTAAATTACTGCTGCCCGTGATGAATTTGCAATCGGCAATACCGCTCAAACGCTCCTTAATCTTGAATATATACAGCTTGGCGTGATTTGGCTCTTGCGTCTTCTTTATCTTGAGCTTGTCTTCCTCTACTAATTTTACAAATAGATCGACTTGCCTGTAGAAGTCCTCGTTATCGAGTTGCTCGCTGTTGATTGCTATCTTTAAAGACTTGAAGAAATCATCGGCTTTTTCTTCGTTTGTCTTTTCGTCTGCCTGTTGGCCGTATTCGATCATCGAAAATAGTTTTTTATCAACATCGAGTCCGACAAGCACCTTTATCTCTAAATCATCTCTGTCCTTTAAGCTTTCGTAAATCTCGCCCCATCCCGAAAAGTAAAAAAAGCCGACCAGGAACTTTAGCTCTTCACTGTGCTCGATAAGCTCTGTTAGCCTTTTCTTTAACGTCTTAGTCTTTTCATTGGTTATGAACGCTTCATGAGGCATTAAATTACCTTTTACAGTTGTTAATAATTCTCTATTCAGTTCTCCAGTTTATAACAAATTTTTTTGGGAAAACCAAGCACACCTTCTTTGACTATTTCAATTCATTCCGTCGTTAAACCATAGTGATTTTATATCATCTGGTCAAATTACTCTGACAATATAATATCTTATTACTTAATTGTTTTTGCAGCAAGACGCCAACCGGCTCTTATCATATCCGCTAAAACAATGTAAGATACATATGCCCGTCCGTGACGTACAGTAGCCGCATATTTGTAATCTGAAACAAACTCATCAAAAAACGGCTGCAATTCTTCCGGCAAACTATTACGTGCCTGTATCTGTTTTTGACTTGGAATTTCGGTCATATATTTATTTCCCGCTATTCTCAATTATATCGATTTCTTCATTCGTAAGACCGTAAAGCTTGTAAACCATCTGGTCAATTTGTGACTCCCAATCATAGTTTTCAGCATTTGAATCTGTAGATTTAGCATCAATAATTTTCTTAACAAGCTGGGTAATCTCGTTTTTATAAAGTTCTCTATCTTTTGCAATTGGGAAGATTCTAAGCTCATTTACTTTGAATTGTGGAAATATGCCTCGCTGAAGTTTACCAAATTTATGAATAAACCAAAATGACATCAAACGAGAGTTTATAATCCCCAGTAATAGTTCAAGTGTATCTTTCAAATTGATAATGTTGATAGAATTTAAATCATTAAGGAATGTCTCATAAACAACACAAGCGTGAATACAATATGGTGGCTTAGCTGGAATCTGACGCACTAAGATTCTTGGACTTGAGTAGAGGTCAAAATCTTTGCGTGGTGCTGCGAGATTATCACCATATTTTAGATATTCACCACTCCAACTCAGATAATAGCGGGAAACATCTTTTCCCTCCAAATATCTATAATAGTCAGTTCCTAATTTTTTCGTGGTATGATAGATTCGTTCATTTTTCATCGATTTTGTTTGAGGTGGGACTCCCTTTCCAACCTCATAAGCTTTCAAGCCTGCTTTAACATCAGCTAATGTCATAAGAGCGACAGAGTTTTCTTCAATTTTATTCAATAAATCTCCAACACCACCAACCTTGAATGCTTCAATATTGATTATGTGATTTTTCTGCCTCAGAAAAAGCCCTGTATCAATTTTCTTAATAAAATGTAACGTATCTGTGTACTCATATAAATTCACAATCGGTTTTGATATGTTATTCTTGAAAATTATAATGGCACTATCTACATTAGCACTTTCAAATACCCGTGAATAAAAGTTTACAATGATAATATCAGATTTATTTAGGACAAATCGGCGTAAAGTACGGTTTGTATTAATTGTTAGCCAATTATTTGGTGTGATAAATGTAAGCCATCCATCTTCTTGAAGAAATTGAGTCGAACGCTCTATAAATAAGGCGTACAAATTGACCTGATAGTTGGATAGTTCATAGTTATCATAGAAATATTGTTTATCCTCTTTAGTTAATCCCTTTTGTATACTGTTGCGAGCAAAAATATAGGGAGGATTGGCAATAACAATATCAAACAATTTGATTCCAAACATCCAATCTGGATTAAACCAGTCACTTGCTTTATCTGAAAATGGTTCCCATTGGGATAATTTAGATGTCTGGGATGCTTGCCCACCCATTTTTCTATTATGCTCATACATCTCTAACTGAACTTTACGGAAATGTTCCTCGATCATCTTCTTTTCGCCGGGCATAGCCGTTAGGTATGACTCCCGAAGTTCTTTGAGCTTGCTGATTTTATCATCAGCCTCAAACATCATTGTTTGACCCAACGACTCGTGTATTCGTATATTTCCTATCTTACTTATAGTTACTTTGCCTTTTTCTTTTTCTGCTTTAGGTAAACCAATTAGAGTATTTGCACAAACAAATTTGAATTCGAGATTCGGCAGGTGTTCGATTCCTCTGTTTTCCTTTATATCGTCCACTTCTTCATCGACAATCAGTGATAAAAAACAACGTAGCTTGGATATTTCTACGGCAATCGGCTGAATATCGACACCGAAAATACAATCCCTTATAATTCCCAACTTATGGAGATAATTTGGCACTTTGATCTTCTTCTTTAATTCCTCGCGAACCAATGGATCAGGTATGTTATTCAGCATTCTGTCCAGCCACTTTCGAGAATCAGGGTCGAGTTTTTGTAAAATCAGCAGGATTTTCTGCAAAATGCCGATGGAAAATGCACCACTACCACAGGCAGGGTCAATAATCTTCACTTCATGCAGAGCCTGAATAACAGATTCTCTTTGATTTTCCGACAGCTTCGTTTCATCTTCATCAACATAAGAAAGTAGCTCAGAGATTTTCTTTTCATCAATACCAGTTTTGGTCAAGAGGTATTGCTTGAGGCTTTCATCAACCATATACTCAACAATGGTTCTCGGCGTGTAATAACTTCCAGTTGATTTTCTTGCAGTTTCCTCAGTCACAGGATTAATTTCTGCAAGCAGGTTCTCAAAAATTCGACCCAGCATTTCCGGCTCAATCGACAATTCAACGTCAATCGGAGTATTTTCATCGATAGTGAAATTATACCGTTCAAAGATTTCCAGCAGTTCTCCAATCCAGTCATTAGGGATTGTAAGTGTGTTGATATGTTTTGAAAAACCGGTATCATCAATATCGTAGAAATCATGCTCATGTGGAGTAAAAAGACCACCGTTAAGGAAGGGGATGAGTAACCAAGGTTCCTTTTTATAATTATCTTTTCGCACTTTTAGTGGCGTATTTAATACTTCAAAAAATAGCGGTTCCAGAACGCTGTGGTAATATCCACCAATACCTTTATTTTTATCAATTGATGCTGTAGATAAAACTCCTTCGGGTATTAACGGAATATTATTTTTAGAAGTCTTTTTCTTTAAGAACCAGCAGAATATCAAACGTCCAATCAGACGAACTGCAAATTCTTTATAAATAGTCTCATCAATTGTGCCAGGAAGCTTCATACGAGCTTCTTTTTCGACCTTCTTACTGCCTACTTTTCTCCATCCTCCCGTCAATTCTGTAAATTTTAACGCAATCTGAGTATAGAAATCCTTATTGACTGCTTCTATTGAGAATGCTTCGAGTATTTTTTCTATGCTTGAAAAATCACACTTTTTAAGCTGATCTTTGAAAGTCTTATTGGTTAAATCAGGGCTGACAAAATAGGTATATCTTCGAAATGTCGTAAATTCTCTTTTCGGCCCTGAATATGAAGCTGCTATAAGGCTTAATCTGAAATTTTTATCGCCGTGAAAAACAAATATTCCTGCATCGCGGTAATTGTCCTTTAGGATCTTTTTGCCGATTTCGTACTGCTTTTTCTTTGAATCCTTTTCTGACAATTCGCCGCTGACCGGGCATACGAAAAAGGCTAACGTTTTTGCCTGCTTTTCATAGTCTATCTGGCCTATCTGTTCTATTTTTTCAAACCGGCTGTCTCCATCCGGCAGATAATTGGAATAATCCTCGCTTACAGTACTACGAAATTTATCGCTGGATTGCTTATAGAACTGGATAAGTTTATCACGATCAAAATCTTCTATTAACTGCTCTAAGACCTTATCCACCATTTCGCCATTCCCCTAATAATCTCTACACAG
>JAFDDS010000099.1 GCA_019310745.1 Deltaproteobacteria bacterium
AGCTTGATGCCGAAAATAACATGATGAACTTTCCAGCCCTGCGCTTTCTTGATATCGCTCGGTATCGGGGCATCCGGCTTCATACCATAACTCATGAAAATCGGCGGATCGTCTGCGGTGATAAGCGACATGGCGGAAATATCCTTCACAAGCTCTCTCAGTTCGTCGTCTGTAATGTCCCCAACAAGTTCCGCACGGTCTCGATGTGGTTTGGTATAGCCCGGAACCCACCTCTTCCACCACTCCATGTCCATCGTAGTCTGCCCGCCGTTGGTCATCACACACGTAAGCCGGGAGGATTCGCACTTCAGCGGCTCGCTGCTCTGTGTCTCAGCCATTTCATCATGAAAGCCTAACCACATACAGATTTGTGCACCGGCCGAACCGCCGAATGCACCGAATCTCTTCTTGTCGATATTCCACTGAGCTGCCTTCGAGCGGATGAACTGAAGCGCCCGAAGTGAATCGTGATGTGCCGCCGGAAGGGGTTTGTCCGCAACGAATCGGTACTCAATCGACGCTACCGAAATCCCCGCCCCCAGCAGCTCTTTCAGCATACCTTGATTCACCTTCTTGTTAGTGCCCCCTCTAAATCCCCCGCCGTGGATATACAGCACCACCGGCGTAGGTTCCTCGC
This sequence comes from Deltaproteobacteria bacterium, assembly GCA_019310745.1. Next base: position 638 of record JAFDDS010000099.1, read on the forward strand.
TCTTGGCCTTGTAAAAATCCAGCACATTCCTGACATGCCGGCCGTATTTCACATCTGCCATTGTAGGCTTGATTTGTGGCCCCTTCTTGGCTCTTGCCTGGGCGAATAATCCCGCGCATACACTCATACATATCAAAAATGCGGCCATTACGTTTTTCATAATATACATATCAAACTCCTTCCTTTTTAGTAAATATTGACTCACATACCCAGCCGTACAGCGATTATATCGCCAAAGCTTTCACTCCTGACTCTCTCAAGTATATCATATTCCTATGGATGATAAGTTACCATAAGAATTTTATTTTCCTGACAATAATCATTTATCATTCATCATTAATCATTTAAAAGCTTGACTCTCGTCAAGCTTTCAATTATCCTCTGCCCCTAAAGGCGTGATTCACAACTGCGGATTTTTCTTAAAAAATGTTGGCTTTAGCGACCTCAATCGGCATCCACGACAGCATGCCAACTAGATAAGAATGGAGAAAAAATATGGAAGATCCGATGTATGAAAATAAAATGCGTGTATGGGAAGTTAACCAAGACTTAGCCAAGACTCTTTTGGAAGCCACAAGTTCCGCAGGACAAGGTGCGTTAAAGGGGATGCTATTAATAAATGGTGGTGCTTCAGTTGCTATGTTGGCTTTTATTGGCAATATATATAACAATATTCATAGTTTGGAACTTTTACGCGCTATTTCTAAGTCGATGATGATTTTTGTTTGGGGGACATTCCTCGGGGCCTTTGCATTTGCTATTGTTTATCTATCGGAATATTTTGGACGCATAGCATTTGAGGACGATAACAAAAGTAAAACAAGGATCTTTTCGATATTATTAAACTACTTATCTTGGATAATTGTTTCATTTGGCTACTTACTTTTTCTATGGGGAGCATATAATGCTTCAGGAGCTTTTGAATTAATAAATCCAGTAGTTTTAAACAGTGGTACTTAATAATATTTACATAGCAGTAAGAATCTCGTTTTTTTAAGTCATTAGCTAACGCTAAGCTCAGCCACCGTGGGTGTCGATTTCTGTATGGTCTATTGCCATTTATTACGCTCCTTCTGCCAGCCTTTTAATATGTGGAATGAGTGCCTTTTCGAATTTAATCATTGTCTCTACCATATTTTGTTGTAATTGCGGCCATTCTTCCTCGTCTCGAACGCTGGCACTACATACTGCTGCACTAATTCGGCTTGCATCTTTATTATCCAGTCTTTGCCAATATAACGAGCCCCCAAAATTTTGTTCAATTTCCTCTTTCGATGAAGCAATCTGGTCAAAAATATTCTTGTTTTTATCCTTATCGCCTTTATCAATATAAAGTTCCACACGTGCTCCATTGCGACCAAAGGCATAACAAAACATCAATCTCGCAGATGTGGCAGCAATATATGAACCCTTAGAAGGTGATATACGTGAGTGCAGATCGGTCTTCTTGTTTGCAAGGTCAAGTAAACCCTCCCAGAAACGATAATACAATTGCTCCGATCCCGATTTTACCCTTCGTGAACCTCGTTCGCGAGCGGCCTTTTCCCTGATTTGAACCTGATATTCTTCTGCTTCTGGAAGAGGGATTAACTGCTGAACATCTATTAGGATACGACCATTATCATCATAGGGTTTGATTCTTATACAGCGTATATCCAACTCTCTTTCATTAAGCCATATTACTGCCGTGGTCAGTTCTTTTCCAAAATCAGCCGATACCAGTAAAATCCGAACATCCTGAGCAAAAACTTCGTCGTCCGGCTCGTCCCATTCAAGAAAGCTCAACATAGAGTCTTTTGCATCCTCATCACTTCCAATCTTCCTGAGATAATCACTGTATACATCAATTGCCTTGTCAAATGCCATTGCCGAAGCCATAGCAGCATACCGAATTGCCTGCAATTCCATATGGCCGCCATCTTCTGTTCGTTTTAGCTCGATAACGACTATGTTGGCATCTTTGTCCAAGCCAAGAAGGTCAATTCGGCGATTGGAATCTTCCCAGTCACAAAATTCTTCTGAAATCACAAGTGTATCAGGAGCAATTACTTCGATTTGATTTTTTAGCAGCCGTTGAAGGTCTCTCCGCTCATCCAATCCAGCTTGAGCAAAAGTAGTTTCTTTTATTGTAACTATGCGATCTGAATCAACTTCATAAATAGCCATTAAGCTATCTCCTTTCATACATCAATTTAGCCGATCGCTTGCTACTCTTCATAATCCTCAATTTCGGGGTATAACTCCTCTATCATATCCCCTCTAAACCAGATGTCACGGTCATCTTCTACGATTAGCTCTTTAAACTTAATCTCATTTTGTTTGAGCGATTCAATATTTACCCATACTCTTACTTGGACTGTAATCGTTGAGACCAGCTTTGCATGCACATTACCAAAGTGTACGAGTTCCTTTGTGTCGGGATCTCGGAAGCATGAGTCTGGATCTGGATAGATAGCTGTTGCTCGGAAATGAATTCGAGCATCTCCGGCGATATCTGCCCAACCATCCTCCGTCGCAATCACTGACCTGGGCCATGACTCCACGTTTTCGTCGTATGTTTCCTCAACCTCAGCATCATACCCCTCGTCAGAGTCCCAATAGAATCCTCGATCCCGGAAAGACTCCAAGACGGCTAACTCAAGTTCGGCTGAATGGCTATCAAGCAGTTCTCGAATCTCGCTATGGAGCTCAACTTTTGCGGTCTGACTATAGTCCACCAATTGTTCGAGTGATGGGCAATGGACTAGTTCTGCATGATCTGCGCAAGCTTTTTTCCAGTCTCCATCTTCAGAGACCACAGCAATTTTGCATTTCTCTGATTCTGCATACCTTAGAAGCGCCTTCATTGCAAATGAATCAGGGAATTCACTTTTCTTCTTGTCTTCACCAAACGGTGCCCGACAAGCAAAGTAGTCGGCGAAAACCCCCGCTGCATCCTCCCCATGAATCGGAATTACCTCAACGCCGTGGGCCATAAAAAATAGGTTTACAGCCGCCAATGTCGCTTTCCGAACAGCCTCCCAATCTACTTCAGTGATTAAGACCGGAATATCTGGATCGTTGATGATTCTCGTGATAGTTGCATCTCGTCGGAACTTTGCATGAGCCTTTTTTGCCTTGATCACATTTGCAGACACATGCTCGCAGATCTCGCGAGCTATAACTTCAGAAATAACAACTCGAATGTCACCCGCATCCAGCCGATCCATGAGTGGTTGAAGGCGAGGGAGTCCAAATGGGAACTGCATTCGCTCCAACGTCGATGTATCGATGAACACGTGAACTGGATAGCCAAGTTCCGAAAGTTGGTTGGCATCATCGCCATTTTGTGTCTTCTTCATGGCCTGCACTCACTACAGCGGATCAAGCGGACTACGGTAACTAAGTCAAATAGAAGACTGTTCTCGCCATAAATATGTCGGCCATTTCCAAGACCAACATTAGCTACACTCGCCTCCCCAAACGGTGTACTTAACCGTCGCAAAACTTCTCAAAAACTAAAAACTACCACCAAAAACCAGCAAAATCAACCACATTCTTGCCCCGTTAGATAATTACTTCTATCTAATCGGGGTTTACCCGCCGTTAGGAGGGTTCACCCAAAATCCCTATTAATCTCTAATTTCTGTCTCCTGTCTCCAGTATCCTGTATCCTGCCATTTTCGGTCAAAAACGCCCACTCTAAAAAACAAAAATAAAATATTTCCAAAATTTTTATCTCCTTCCATAACAACGAGTTACGAATCCAGAGCCACGAAAAATGACTAAATTTTCGACTCAAAACTGCCCACTCCTCTA
>JAFDDS010000100.1 GCA_019310745.1 Deltaproteobacteria bacterium
GATATCAACATTTATCCGCCAGACCCGCCTGTCCCGATTGTATCGGGACAGGCGGGTCTGAACCAGGGATTTCCATATTTAGATTTAGGGTTTTTTGAAAGAAAAATAAGAATCTCATCATCAAGCCTCTTTGAAATTTCTCCTTTCCCTAAAAATCGATATCTTATGCGAGGGCCACTTTGGAATATTTAAGGGCGAGAGAGATATCCAGTCTTTTATACAAACATTTCTTTAACATTAGTACGCCACAAGGCCAGCTAAAAGTACGTTGAGCATCTCTAAAAAATTCATATATCTTTCGAGTGGCATTTTCTGTGGAATAAGATATAATCCTTTACTGAATTATATCATGGGATGTGTCGAGCAGTTTCATATACCAAAACTATTCTCAGTAGTTATCGATTCCAATAGTGCGCTTATTATTTAAATCCACGAGACATTCAATGGGTTGTTTTACAGTAATATAAGGTTGTATATAGTCAGTACAATGATAGACATAGCACACAAAAAAGGAGGAACAACCATGCAAATGAACACACAGCGTTTTGTTCTTCTAACGGCTCTGTTGCTCAGTCTCGCTTTTTGCGGACGTGCACAAAGTGAGGAGTATAAAGCGGTCAATCCTTCCGAACTGTCTTTTGGGCTGATGGGTTTCATCAGTAGGGCCGAAACTGGAGAAGGTGGAGTCGGCGTTTTGAGTGGAACTTTTGAGAAGTTTCTCTGTGAAGGCAAAGAAATCGCGGTGGTTACAAATAAGGTTGAAGCTGGAATGATTGAAACCAGGGACTATGGAAAAATACTGATTAGTGTTACCTCTGGAGGCCTGGTAGTCCACCTCAAGCCCTCGCAGAAGAAGAAACTTCTCGAAGATGTCAGGCAATGAGTGAAGCAACCTTTCTCGCATAAGAGATCACATTATCTCCGTGATTTCTTATGCGAGGTTTCATTGCTATTATACAATAACTTAAACGGCAGAAAATCATGGATATGGAAATTTTCAGGGAAATGGAAGCACCGGAACTAAGAAAATATATGGAATTCATCCTATGGCACTACAGAGTCGTTGATGCTTTCTGGTTTATCGATGTGGCTGAGCGATTTGATCAGCCAATCGCCGAGAGAATCAATGAAAAGGTGTGGGGGCGTGTTGCCGGCATGGCCGCAAAAGATCTGACCTCTCGATTTGATATAAAAGAAAGAGGTTTGAAAGGTTTTGTAAAAGCCCTTAGGTTTTTTCCTTGGTGCATCCTGGTAGGATATCATATTCAAGAAACGGAAAATGAAGTGATAATCTCTGTGCCATCTTGCCCTACACAAGAAGCCAGGCTTAGGCGCGGTTTAGACGAGTTTGTATGTAAGGAAATGCACCGTGGGGAATTTACAAGCTTTGCCCAGGCAGTGGACGATCGTATTCAGGTTGAATGTCTTTTCGCCCCTCCTGACCCTCATCCCAAGGATTTATTTTGCAAGTGGCGTTTCTTTCTTGAAAAGGATGGAAATGACGAGGTCAACCCATGAATTTTAATCCGCCAAAGTTAATTCCCTGCAGCTTGTCGGAGTGGAGCGGAGATCCCGCCAGAGCGGGGCTGCGAGGTGGTTAATTGTCATTTCTACATTCCGTATAAACAATGTACCCACTGCTTTCACAAAAATACTTGACATTTTAATTCTATTTGTTTATGAGTCCAATCCTAACCAAACAGAATATCAAGGTGAAAGACAGAATGAATATCATATTTCAATACGCTATTAATATTGCCAAGGACACAGAGATAAGGAACAATTCCCTGTGGAAGACCCATAAGGTAGAACAGATGAAGCTACCAGGCCTGATAATGCCATAGAGCTGTTGAGAGACTCCACCAAACCCGTTATCAGGCCCGCCTGATAACGGGTTTTTTGTTGGAGGCTAAAAAAGGAGATGAGGAAGGACACAAAAGATTTTTTCCTATGGCCTGAGAAGGATCATCAATCCTTCTGCGTGGCTGAATTTTTTAAATATAATATGGATGATAGTATGGCAAAAAATTTTAAAATAGATGCTCACAGAAACGATGAAAATCTGCACCTCAAATTAAAGGGTGATTTCGATGGGACGTCCGCCTATGAATTACTCGATATTGTGAGAAAGAGGGCTGATCATACCTCACGAGTATTCATACACACCAGCAATCTGAGGGATATCCATCCCTTTGGATTGCATGTGTTTCGTTCAAATCTGGATATTCTGAAAAGCCAATCCGTGGAGCTTGTGTTTACAGGGGAAAATGCCTCCCAATTTGAATCTAATTATGCTAAATTTTCCTGAGCCATGATGGAACGCTGGTCACGAAAAAACGGGTACAAACATGTTCTGGCAATCAGCCTCCCGCTGGTGGCCTCAATGGGGTCGCTTACCCTGATGCAGTTCACGGACCGAATGTTTCTGGCCAACTATTCAGCAGATGCCATTACTGCTGCCTTACCGGCCGGAATCGCATCGTTTACCCTTATTGCCTTTTTCATGGGCGTTGCCAACTATGTAAATGCATTTATAGCACAATACATGGGAGCCTGTGCCTTTAATAGAGTAGGGGCTTCGGTGTGGCAGGGAATCTATTTTTCCCTTATGGCATCCTGCGTGCTGGCATCGCTTTATTTCGTCTCTGGGCCACTCTTTGATCTCATCGGCCACTCACCCCACATACGAAGGCTTGAGGTAACCTATTTCAATATACTTACGCTGGGAGCTGGGCTGGTGGTCTTGGCATCAGCCATGGCCTGTTTTTATACAGGCCGGGGTCTCACCAGGACGGTAATGGTGGTCCACATGATTGGGGCAGTAGTAAATATTCCCCTGGACTACTGCCTGATCAATGGTGTTGGTTTCTTTCCTGAGTTGGGAATTGTGGGTGCAGCACTGGCCACGGTGACTGCATCAGCCACCATTGTGGGTATCCTGAGTGTGCTTATCTTTAGCACTGCAAACCGGTCCAAATATGATACCTGGAAGGGCAGGTCCTTTGATAGAGAGCTGTTTGGCCGGTTGATGCACTATGGGCTTCCCAGTGGTATCCAGTTTTTTCTGGAGATATTCGGGATTACCTTTTTTATCCAGATGGTGGGTAGAATGGGGGATCTGGAGCTGGCTGCATCCAATATTGTGCTCTCCATAGAGACCCTCTCCTTTTTGCCCATGGTTGGCTTTCATATAGGCACTGCCACCATGGTAGGCCAGGCCATTGGACGCGGGAGGCCGGAGGACGGGACATATGCAACCACGAGTGCACTCCATATCACTATGGCCTACATGATGCTCGTGGCGGTTGCCTTTATCGTTACGCCCAGGCCGCTGCTCAATCTTTTTAAGGCTCATCACCACACTGTGGCGCAATATGCCGAGATCATGAATCTGGGTGTGATCTTGATGCGATTTGTGGCTGTATTCTGCTTTTTCGATGCCCTGAATCTGATTTTTTCAGGGGCAATTAAGGGTGCTGGCGATACCAGATTTATCATGTGGACCATCGGTGCACTGTCGCTGGGGGCGATGATTACCCCAATGTACGTAGCAGTAGAGGTCTTTCAAGCAGGACTGTATGCGGCCTGGACCCTGGCTACCTTTTACATCTGTGCCCTGGGAATTGCCTTTATGATACGCTACCGGCAGGGGAAATGGAAGTCCATGAGAGTCATCGAATTTCAGCCAATAGGAGTGGGAAGGTGCTCAGGAGCCGTGGATGTCGAATCAGCGAGCTTTGATGGGCAGCTCTAGTTTTTTTGGCAATGAGCATTGTTTCTAGGACGCTATGATTTGCAAGAAAATTTGGCTCCCCCGACATCTTTATCAAAACAGGAGGTGCCGTGCCGACATCTCATTCAGAGAGGCCTTTGAGGATAGCTCAACGATCTCGTTAAAGTCCTCTACACATCTTGAGTTGTAACAAAGACCGGAAGGTGTGCGAGGTAGCCTTTTTTGAAAATTTCATGAATTGTCGAAATCCAAACGAGGTGATGTTTAACACCACCGGATGTTTTGATACTGGCCCCATGTGTGGCGGATGGGGACATGTTGTTGTTAAAATGACTGCAGAATTGAGATCCTGATCAAATAGCCTTTATTTTTGTCTCATAACGAATGAATTTTATGCGGTGAAATGGGGTGGTTTGTAAAGGCAAATAGGGAAACTAACCGAAATGTAGCAATCCCGGCCTTTATAAAGTTGTATGATATCGATCCTTAGTACGCGGTTGGTAAGGAAGATTACACACAGTATTGGAAAGTTCTCTAAGGACAGCCTGACTTATCACTAATAACAGTAATCGCTACCTTTGGGACATAAGAGCCCTGCACAATATATTGACATTTGAAAAGAAAAGGCAGGGGCGTGATGACCCTGCCTTTGTTATCTGATGATTCACACTACTGTTTACTTCTTAAA
>JAFDDS010000101.1 GCA_019310745.1 Deltaproteobacteria bacterium
CGTGCTCATAGCTCACAAGGGCCTTATGACAAATTTCTTCTGGATTTTCTTTTTTTAATTGAGACCAAAGATATGGATCTGGTTCAAAGGCAGTTCCGTCCCATCTCCTCTGTATGGATCTATCTTCTTTAATCATAGTGTTACTCATCAAGGTATCAGGTTTAGGTTTTTCCCGATGAAATCGGGAAACCTGAATAGTGACCTCATACCTATTGTTCGTTGTCTCTAAACAACAGCGTATTGCTATTACTCATTAAACTTTAGCTTTTCAACATAGGTACAATTTGTTATCATTACAAAATAGATATGCAAAGGTCAAAGATATAGAAGGCCACGTCTTTAATCATCAAGACAGAGGAGGAATTCTTGACTCACGACCTCAATCAGGCACTCAAACTTTTAAAAAAGAAAGAGCAGGATTATACTTCCTATAAATTTAGTTCCAAGGAATCAATGGCCATCTTTGCGTTCTTTGACCTCACCCAAGAATTCGCCACCCTCAATAATCTTTACAGAATAGCAGTTGCAATAATAAAATTCTTTTTTAAATATGAAAGCTGTGTTTATACAATCAGGCCCGAAGATAGCACTCTGTTGCTTCATTGCTGCAGCCCTGAAGGTCTTTTGAATTCCCCTAAGCCGGCCAGGGCAGATATTGCCATTCATCATAGTCCCTATAGAGCAGGTTCCTCTTATGTCTTCCCTATCATCGGAAAAAAGATCTTAGCAGATAAGGTTCCTCTTTTTTTAGATAACCAAATTTTAGGCATGTTAGAGATATATCCGGTTAAAAGAATGGGTGATCATCAATTTCTCTTTTTCCAGAAATATGCCAATAGGGTCGGCTATAATATGCATAATAAGCTCGTTGTTGAACAAAGTATTGAACATATTCGATTTATCAACCAACTTGTATCAGATATTGAACACAATGTGATTACACCAAATCTTTACTATAAGGCTTTTTTGATCAATATGAAGAAGAACCTCAATAAAAATCTTTCACAATTAGAAAATATTAATTCTATCCTTCCTAAGCTTGAGCTCGGCAAGAATTCAATAGAAAAACAAATCATACAAGCGGTTGATAGTCTTCGCAGTCTGCACCAGGATATGGATAAAAAGATGGAGGACTTTGAAAGCCACTTTAACCACCTAAGTCTTTTTATCGAAACACTCTTTCGGGGTGAACATTTCAAGACCGGAAGCTATGTGCTCAAGAGACGATCATACAATCTCCTAAATGATATATTTTTACCAGAACTGGAACACTATAGGAAAAGATTACATAGTAAAGGAATAGATATCATTGAACCACAACATGTGCCTTCAGATAATGATATGACCATATTTATTGATCTTGGCCTTACAGCTCAAGTGTTTGCCAATCTTCTCTCAAATGCCCTAAAGTATTGTCAGCCAGCTTTGGATACAAATGGTAACTATCAAAAATATATTTCTTACGCTATAGAATTAGTGGCCGAGGAGTTGTATGAAATTCAGGGTGGAATAAAATTTAGTCTATTTAGCACAGGTGAATCGATTTCAAAAAAAGAGGCAATCCTGATATTTGAAGATGGCTACAAGATTCCAAAAGATAAATTTAAAAGTGGCTCGGGCCATGGACTTCATTTTGTGTATAATATAGTTCAACTCCATGGAGGGCATGTAGGATGCATACCACGAGAGAACGGAAATGACTTCTACATAATCTTACCCCGCAAGAAATAAATACTTGCCGTGCATGACAGAGGAAAAGAAATAGTAAACTTGGGAGGAGTTTAAATCCCTCTCCAAACTCTCTTATGAGGTTTACCCAAGTCTTCAGCCAAAAATAATTCATGAAAAGAAGTAAGATCTTTATCAACTTGAAATCTTCATCTTTTTTATATATACCCACAGAATGCTACCTATCGTCGCCATAGTTGGTCGTCCCAATGTTGGTAAGTCCACCCTTTTCAACCGGTTAACAAAAAAAAGGAATGCCCTGGTTGACGATATTCCTGGTGTAACCAGGGATCGCCTATACGCTACTATAGAATGGGATGACAGAAACCTGGTTATTGTTGATACAGGCGGTTTTGACGCTTCTGATAAAGAGGAACTTTTAGGTAGGGTAAAGAAACAGGTGGAGATGGCTATCGAGGAAGCAGATTCGGTTATTCTCTTGTTTGATGGGAGAACTGGTCCTGTGTTTGCTGATGAAGAGCTTATCATGCTTCTGAGGCACTCCCAAAAAAAGGTAGTGTATGCGGTAAACAAGATTGATGGCCCGGAACATGAGCATTTGAGCATGGAATTTTATTCTTTTGGTATTGACAAGGTTTTCCCTATATCTTCGGCTCACGGGCATGGAATAGGCTCTCTCATGGAGAAGCTCATTGGGGATCTTCCTAGTACAGATCATGCCCAAGAAGATGAAGGCCAGATAAAGATAGCGATTATCGGTCGCCCTAATGTTGGAAAATCTTCACTTATCAATAAAATAATTGGATCTGATAGATTAATCGTGAGTGAACTGCCGGGAACTACCAGAGACTCTGTGGACATATCCTTTGAAAGAGAAGGAAAATCCTATCTATTAATAGATACTGCAGGGATCAGAAGAAGGGGTCGAGTTAAAGAAAAGATTGAGAAATTTTCAATACTGAAAGCATTAAAGGCAATTAATAGGTGTCATATTTCTGTTATTTTACTGGACTCTCTAGCGGGCATATATGACCAGGATACAAAAATCTGTGGATATGCACTTGAGAGATGTTGTGGCATGATTATAGCTATTAATAAGTGGGATCTTGTGAAAAATAAACCTCCTTTAATTACATCCTTAGAGAATTCAATTGACAGACAGCTGGGTTTTGTCTCTTTTGTACCCACAATAAATATCTCGGCCCTTACTGGACATAGGGTCAATAAATTGTTCACATTAATAGATAGAGTCTGGGCACAATATAATTCTCATGTGTCAACACCTGCTATCAACAAGACGTTAGAGAATATAGTTAAAAGACATCCCCCACCATTTATTGGTGGAAAGAGGCCTAAATTTTTTTATGCCACCCAGGCCTCAATTCAACCCCCTGTTTTTATTTTCTTTGTTAACAGACCGGACAGTATTCATCTTTCCTATAGGAGATACCTAATAAATCAGTTTAAAAAGCAATTTGGGTTAAATCTCATACCAATTAAGGTCTTTTTCAGGGAGAGGTGAAACGATTTAAGTGCCTAAAGTGACTAAAATTTAAAGTGCCTAAAATTACAGCACAAACACAAAACAACTGACAACCATCAACAGACATTAAAATGAAACTAATGTAAAATTTTAATTTTTTATTGAAGTTTAGGTATATCTTTCAATAACCAAACTTTCATAGGGAGGGATATTATGGAAACAATCGAGATAGTATTTGCAAGAGAGATCCTGGATTCCAGAGGAAATCCCACTGTTGAGGTTGAGGTAGGTCTATCTGATGGGGGATGGGGTCAAGCAGCTGTTCCATCTGGTGCCTCTACTGGTAAGTTCGAGGCCTTGGAACTAAGGGATGGTGATCAAAAAAGATATTCAGGCAAAGGGGTAGAAAAGGCAGTAGATAACGTTAATACGACTATTGGACCAGCCATAACAGGGATGGATCCTTTTGATCAGTCTTTTATTGATACAACCATGATCGAGCTTGATGGCACACCAAACAAGGAAAAGCTGGGGGCAAATTCGCTATTAGGTGTCTCTCTTGCTGTAGCAAGGGCCGCTGCCGATTCCTTAGGCATGCCTCTTTATAGATACATCGGCGGGACAAATGCACGCAGACTTCCTATGCCTATGATGAATATTTTAAATGGAGGCATGCATGCTTCCAACAATCTGGACCTTCAGGAATTTATGATCGTACCTAAAGGGGGAGAGACTTTCAAGGATGCCCTAAGAATTGGAGCAGAGGTTTTTCATTCTCTGGCAAAGGTCCTCTCAGACAAAGGTTTTTCAACAGGTGTCGGCGATGAAGGCGGCTTCGCACCAAATCTCACATCGAACGACCAAGGAATAGAAATGATATTGCATGGTATTGAAAAGGCCGGCTACATACCTGGTGAAGATGTTGTTTTGGCGCTTGATGCAGCAGCCTGCTCCTTTTATAAAAATGGTAAATATACATTTATTATGTCTGATCAATCTGAAAGGGATTCCATGATGATGATAGACTTTTACACTGAATTGGCTGATCGCTATCCTATTTTTTCTCTTGAAGATGGCCTCGATGAGAGCGACTGGGATGGTTGGAAAGTATTGACTCAGAGATTAGGAGATAAAATTCAGATTGTCGGCGATGACCTGTTTGTCACCAATCCTGAGAGAATCGCCAGGGGTATCAAAGAGAGCTCTGCTAATGCCGTTTTGATAAAACTAAA
>JAFDDS010000102.1 GCA_019310745.1 Deltaproteobacteria bacterium
ATCTACGCCCACTGAACCATGCTCACCTGCAAGAAGGGTCTTGAGAGGCAAATCTGCTTGACGTTATCTCCCTAGATTGCATATACTGAACAGGTAATCTTCCCTCTCCTTTCCCTTCCCTTCGCGTGACTTCGGCGTCGAAGGGAATGTTGGAATTGGAGGAACAAATCAACCTTTTGCTGAGCTGGCTTACTGAGCACCGCTTAAATAAACTAACACTCTGTCTTAGAAGGGGGATATAGGTGGCTATTGATGTAATAAGGAGCTCAATGATATGAAGGAAAAGCTTACACTGGAAATAGAAAAGGGAGTGGATGAAAAGAAGTCCAAGGTTGGCGTATCCCTGAATCTTGAAGTAGCTGACGGTGAAGTATCAACTTTGAGTGGATCAGTGTTACTTGTAGAAAAATGTAGCTCGTATGAAATTTTACATAAAGAGGTATCGCAGATTAAAGAAGAACTCGATGTCTTATTGGAAAAATCAAGGAAACTCTTTGAGGTGGAGATTGGAGAAGAGAAAAGTCAGAGTGTGAATGAAGATATGAGTGTAAAGGAGATATGGGATTTTTTATCAATGATCAAGGACCCAGAGGTATTATTAGTGAAATTTAATAGCATGAGCCGTCAGAAAAGATTTGAGGTGGCAGATTATGTGTTATCAAATTGCAATGTTTTCTCTGGGCCGGCCTCAATTTTTTCTATGAGATATAATAGTGAAGAAGGGGTAATAGAGTAAGCATCGTGAACCTTGATATTTATGCTAATTGATAAATATTTTTCCCCTCCAATTTCAAGCCCGCCCTGGTGCGACTTACATGTATTATGCTGATGGTGTAATAATATTTATAAGCGAAAACGGTTGCAATAAAACATGCAAACCAGCCTGCCCTGGCGCGACGTAATGGGCTTATTGTATATGCATTATTGGTTTCTTTAAGAATTTTATATCAAACACCAAATTTGCAATGCCAGGTCTGGGCCAGGGCTTCACATTTCATGCTTTCAACCTTTGAACTATATGATGAAAATCAATGTATAAAAAACTATACTTACAGAAGAAATAATATGCGGATCATACTATTTGCAGGCAAGGGAGGTGTGGGCAAGACAAGTATTGCGAGTGCAACGGGCCTAAGAGCAGCTGGCATTGGCTATAAGACCTTGATAATGTCCTTAGATATTGCTCATAGTCTCAGTGATATCTTTTCCCTCGATAAAGGATTGATGGATAAGAATAAAGGGATACCAGTTAAGATAGAAGATAGGCTGTGGATTCAGGAACTGGATATCCAGGAAGAAATCCAACGGAACTGGGGAGATGTTCATAAGTATATAGCCAGTTTATTCCATACAGCAGGCCTCGATGAAATATTGGCAGAAGAACTGGCTATTTTGCCGGGTATGGAGGAGGTGAGTTCTCTCCTGTATATAAACCGATATGTAAAGGAAGATGATTTTGATGTAATTATTCTCGACTGTGCACCAACAGGTGAATCTTTAAGATTTATCAGCATTCCCGCAACACTTGAATGGTATATCAGCAAGATATTCAAGATAGAGCGCAGGCTAGTAAGCTACATTAGGCCTGTAGCCAAACGTTTTTACGATGTACCTCTCCCGGAAGATGATTATTTTAAGACACTTGAGAATCTTTTTGTTCGCCTTGAAGGTGTAGACAATATTCTCACTGATCCCGCCATAACCACTGTAAGGCTGGTGACCAATCCGGAGAAGATAGTCTTGAAAGAAACACAAAGGAGCTTTTTATATTTTTCTCTCTACAAGATGTGCATTGATGCAATAGTGATGAACAGGATTTTACCGGGTACCATTAAAGAAGCATACTTTCATGACTGGAAGGAGTCCCAGAGAAGATATTTGGAATTGGCAGAGGAATATTTTAGTCCTGTCCCCATATTTCCCGTAGTCCTTTTTCAAAATGAGCCTCTGGGACTGGAGAGACTGAAAAGATTTGGGGAAGATATATATGGTGAACGTGATCCAATAGAGCATTTTTATACTGAGCGGCCTTATGAGTTTAGCCAGAAAGACGGTAAATTTTTTATAAAGATTAAACTTCCATTTATCACGAAAGAAGAGGTAGAATTACACAGACTTCCAGAGGAGATGGTGATTAGGGTAGGAGGATTTAAGAGACATATCCCTTTGCCACGACATGTTTCTACATATAAGGATGTCACGGCAAAAATAGACGGTACCTGTCTAAATATCATTTTTGGAGGGAACAGGAATGGAAAAGAAAAGTCCCAAAGATAAAGAGGAGATAAGCATAGAGGAGGCCTTTCGGTCATTGGGAAAATTTTTTTCGTGGCTGGATGAAAGGATCAGTCCCAGTTCTGAGTTTCGTGAACACATGGCTAAATCTAGGATAGAGTTTTTAAAGGGGATCAGAGTTTTGATTGATAAAAGGGTTGATGATTTAGAGAAAAGGCATTCAAAAAAGGCAGGTAAAAAGGCCACCCGGGTAAAGGTAGAGTAAAATTTTGACAGGTCTGGGCCAGGGCTAAAGTGCCTAAAATGCCTAAAGTTACAATAATCCCAATCCTTAATTGTAGCTCACGTTGGGTGCTTGTTATTGCTTAAACTAGGGTACTTTTTAGTATACCCTCAATAATCCGCTACCTCTGATAGTGATACTTTAACGTAACATGTCCAACTCACCTGTTCATATCCCTATTAATGGGGTGATAGATCTCCATACCTTTGCACCAAACGAGGCTGGCCAAGTCGTGGATGAATATCTCAATGTTTGCTCTCAAAAAAGTATATTGGAAGTTAAGATAATTCATGGTAAGGGAAAGGGCGTGTTACGTCGTACGGTGGAGTCTGTCTTAAAGAGGCATCCCCTGGTTTTATCCTTCAAGCAAGATAGAGGCCCTTCAGGTTGGGGCGCAACCGTTGTTTTTTTAAAGGAGATGGGAAGGGGTAAATATGAAAGAAAAATTTAGATCATCCAAGATAGTATTATTTGTAGTCCTGATTTTTTTTATAGCTCTTCCCTTATCCCTTGATTTTTTGCTGGATACCCGATTAGGTAAGTATTTTTCCTGGCTTGAAAGCGGTATCAGTATCGGCGGGACAAAGATTACCATAATAAATATAGCCTACCTCATTATTTTTCTCATTTTTTTCACTTTTCTCTCCAGGGTCATCAAGAAGGCATTACAGAACAGGGTTCTTCCCCGAACCAGGCTGGATATTGGGGCGAGGGCATCATTCGTAAATGTTGTTATTTACACCTTTTGGATTTTGGCTATCTATACAGGGATAAATATCTTAGGAATTAACCTTTCATCCCTTGCATTTATGGCTGGTGCCCTTGGGATTGGAATCGGCTTTGGTCTACAGAATATTGTTAATAATTTTATGAGCGGAATCATCCTTCTCTTTGATCCCTCT
The DNA here is from genome assembly GCA_019310745.1 of Deltaproteobacteria bacterium. Next base: position 3,421 of record JAFDDS010000102.1, read on the forward strand.
ATCCAGGTAGGTGATATGGTCCAGATCGGTGAGGATTGGGGGACAGTAAATAGAATAAATATACGGACTACCATAGTTCAGACCTTTGATAATGCATCCCTGATTATCCCCAACTCTCAGATGCTTTCAAACAGGGTTACGAACTGGTCTTTTAAGGATCCAAAAGTCAGGCGCCAGGTGGATGTTGGCGTGGCTTATGGCTCTGATGTTCAGAAGGTGCGTAATATTTTGTTAAAAATTGTTAGTGATATGCCTGAGATAATGGATGATCCAGCTCCCCGTGTAGACTTCAGGGATTTTGCTGACAGTGCGCTTATTTTCAGGGTCAGGTTTTGGATATCTTCGCCGGATTACTGGTTAACTGCACCAACAGAGCTTAGGTTTAGAATTGATGAGGAATTCAAGAAAAATGGCATAGAGATCGCTTTCCCTCAACAGGATATTCATATCAGAAGTGCCTCTGGTCTGGAGGAAATCTTTAACAAGGGGAGTTATTCACTAAAGATACCGAAAGGTCAAAAGTGAGTTTCAGGTTTGAAAAAATGGTATTCTTTGTCTTGCATTGTATTTTGAAAAGATAATACTATCTATTTCTTACTGTGGAAAATTGACAATTATAAGCGGGGAGAAGTAAAAGTTGAGATACAGTCAATCATAGAAAATGAGGTAGGTGATTATGAAAATTCACGAATTTCAGGCAAAGGATCTGTTTCGTAATTTTGGGATACCGGTTCCATCTGGCACATTAGCTATAACAGCAAGCCAGGCAGTGGAAAATGCAAAGAACATTCCCGGTCCTCCATGGGTAGTAAAGGCACAGATCCATGCTGGTGGGCGAGGAAAAGGAGGTGGAGTAAGATTGGTGGGGAGTCTTGAGGAAATGAGCAAAGCAGCTGATGAGATTCTCTCTAACCCTCTGATCTGTGATGATATTCAGCCAGGCAGGTGGAATGGAGATTGAAGAGGTCTCTGCTCAACATCCAGAGTTAGTTTTAATTGAAACCATCGATAGTGTTCAAGGGCTTATGCCTTATCAGGCAAGAAATTTTTTCTATGCCCTTGATCCAAGGCCAGATAAAAGTATGCTGAAAGACTTCTCTGCAACAATGACCAGGCTGTATAAATTATTTCTATCTAAAGATTGTTCATTAGTTGAGATCAACCCCTTAGTTCTTACAAAATCAGGCAATGTTGTTGCCCTGGATGCAAAAATCAATTTTGATGACAATGCCCTATTCAGACAAAAGGAAATTGCGCAACTCCATGATCCCCATGAAATGGATGAGCTGGAGATAAAGGCTGCCGAGTCTAATTTGAACTACATTAGGCTGGATGGCAATATTGGTGCCATGGTAAATGGGGCAGGACTGGCAATGGCTACTATGGATGTTATTAAACTGGCAGGTGCTGAACCAGCCAACTTTTTGGATGTTGGTGGCGGTGCGAGCGAAGAGATGGTTACAAACGGGTTAAAGATTATACTAAGCGACGAGAGAGTCAAGGCAATCTTGATCAATATTTTTGGCGGCATAATGAGATGTGATGTTCTGGCACGGGGTGTGGTAAAGGCTGCTAAAGATGTAGAAATAAATGTTCCCCTTATAGTGAGGTTAGAAGGGACAAATGTCGAGGAAGGGAGAGAGATTTTAAAAAATTCAGATCTTGATTTTTCAGTGGCTCAAGACATTGAAGAGGCAGCCAAAATGGTAGCCACACAAGTGAACTAACAAGATATTGCAAAACAGAAATGGGGTAATCGTATGGGTATCTTAGTTGATGAGAATACAAAGGCCGTTGTCCAAGGTATTA
>JAFDDS010000103.1 GCA_019310745.1 Deltaproteobacteria bacterium
CTCATTTGTGAGTGTGTATCCCATACTTGCCATAGTTCTAAATATGGATTTTGCAATGTCTGTCCCCATCTTCAGTAAACCTTTGTTGGGATCTTCCAGGGTGAGGGATTGATGTTTGTGTTCATAATTATCTGAAAGATCAACCTGGCATATTCTGCGCAATGCACAATTTCTGTGAACTTCAGCGAGAACACCAACTTCCAATCCCCAGTCACCAGGGATTCTGATCATACGTGCCAAATCTACGTCCATCGAAAATTCCCCAGCAAGGATATATCTAAAACTATCAAGATAATTTAAAAACTGATTATGTCCCAAGGTTTCTTTCAGGGCCCTAATAAGAGGTGTTACAAAAAGCCGGGTTACCCTTCCGTGCATACTATCCGTTACTCTACTATAGTATCCCTTACAAAAGCTAAAGCCAATGTTTGGGTGTGCAACAGGGTAACAGAGGCGTGCAAGAAGATCTCTATTGTAGGTAACAATATCACAGTCATGTAATGCGATGACCTGGCTATCTTCCCGACCAAGAATATATCCATAAGCAGTCCATGCAGACCTTCCCTTGCCATCATCACCAACATTGATCCCATTTTCAGCCATTATGCCATATATATTTTCAATTGCCGGACCCGTACACCAAATTATTTTTGGTTTTAAAGGAAGATCAGACAAAAATTCCCTTGCCTGTTGAAACTCCTCTGCATTTGCATTTCCCATAGTTATAATAATATTTTTAAGGTATTTTACATTTCTGAGTTCTTTGACAATCTTAGGAAAACCTGCCCCTTGTAACTCAACAGGAATGTATGGAAGGACAAGGGAAATAGGCCTATGCCTCGTTGCCTCGTCAAGTTCTCCCTCAAGTTCTCTGAGATCCCTCTGTTTTAGTCTATGAAATGTTGCTATTTCACCATTTTGAAAAAAATCTGACATTATTTTTTCCTCCAATCTCCCCAAAGTATATCCTTGTTAACAAAAGTGGATCAAAAATCAAAGAATACCGGGGATTAATAGTTGCGTGGTTTAATTGATGTAATAACTTTAGGCACTTTAACCTTAAGTTCACTCTAAACTTTCATTGCTTTAGTTGTCATTGCCCGAAGTGGAATCAAAGGTATAACCGGCTTTTTTATAATTTTCTAAGGCCCTCTCTTTAAGAAGACTGTCTTTCGTTTTATGCGAGTATTTATCAGCTAACTCTGCGGCATGACTATACAGGCCTGCATGCTCGTAGTCAGTTATCTTTTTTTCTGTCCGACTATGTTCTGGTGATGGATCAATAACTGCAGTATGACACCATGAAATAATCTTTTTAACTCTTTTGCCACAATTTGGACAATGAGAAAGTGGTTTTTCATCAACACTCTGGATATACTCAAATACTTCTCTGCACATCGTGCACCCTTCTTCAAGAATCTTCGCATGGTATTCGTAAATAGGCATAAAATCGACACCCTTTATACTGTAATTATATCGTTCTAAAATTTCTATAATTCATTGAAATTAAGACTACATTTAGGGGCAACGTAGTTATTCTATTTGTATTAGATCCAAGCTTACTAAGTTTTTTTACCACAAAACGTCACAATAGTCTACTTTCTATAAAAAGAGCTTACGATCACTCAAAATAGATGATATTGATAATCACTTTAAATCAGGATTGACATTTTTAGTTTACGGTCTTATATATAAAACCTTTTTTATCTACCCGTTGAATAGACAGGTTTTTATTGACTTTGATCTATAGTTGCGGTAGCCTAAAACTATTCTGAAATATTGGAGGGTTAGAATGTATGCGGTCATCCAAACAGGCGGCAAACAATATAAGGTAAAGCCAGCCGAAGAAATAAGGGTTGAAAAAATGGATGGTAAGGTGGGAGATGAGGTCTATTTTGATGATGTGCTGCTTGTCTCTAAAGAGGATAAGGTAACTGTAGGGAATCCTGTTTTGGAAAATGCCAGAGTGGTAGCCAAAATTACCAGACATGGCAGGGGGCCAAAGATAGTAGTATTTAAATATAAAAGAAGAAAAGGATATAGGAAGAAACAAGGCCACAGGCAAGATTTCACAGGAGTAAAAATAACTGAGATTGAGGCTTAGATTTTCTTGATATATACTCGTTTCTGGTTATTGGTTGAAAAATGGCCAACGAGAAATGAGAAAAGGAGATAATAATGGCACATAAAAAAGCAGGCGGTAGCTCAAGGAATGGCAGAGATAGTGCAGGAAAGAGACTGGGTGTAAAAAGATTTGGAAGCCAGCTTGTGAAAGCCGGCTCAATCCTCGTCAGGCAAAGAGGAACGAGTTTCCATCCAGGAAATAATGTCGGCCTTGGAAGAGACTACACGCTTTTTGCAAAAATCGATGGAATAGTTACCTTTGAACGAATGGGTAAATCCAGAAAACAAGTAAGTGTTTATACCCCTTAAAAATTAGTTAGTTGTCCGTTGTTTGTTGTCTGTTGCAACGGACTACAAACAATGGACAATAAGCAAATAAATGAAATTTGTTGACGAGGCCGAGATCACCGTAAAATCAGGTGATGGGGGGGCTGGTTGTGTAAGCTTTAGGAAAGAGAGATTTGTATCAAAAGGGGGGCCTGATGGCGGGGATGGAGGAAAAGGTGGAAATGTTCTGATCAGGTCCACAAAAAGACTCTATTCCTTATATGATTTTAGCTCTAGGCGTTCCTTTAAGGCCCAAAATGGCGAGCCTGGGAGAGGTAATAACAGGTCAGGGAAAAAAGGCAGAAGCATTGAAATCCTGGCCCCTATAGGGACCATTGTAAAAGACAAGGAAACAGGAGAACTGCTCGCAGACTTAGTTCACGATAACCAACAGATAGTATTAATGAAGGGTGGAGATGGTGGCAAAGGAAATAAACACTTTACCACCTCAACAAACAGAGCTCCCAGGTTTGCTCAAGAGGGTCAACAGGGAAGAGAAAAAAGACTTAAACTGGAACTCAAACTTATCGCTGATATAGGCATTATAGGCTTACCTAATGCTGGCAAATCCACCCTTTTATCGCGTCTTTCTAATGCACGTCCTCAAATAGCCGACTATCCATTTACAACCCTTGCCCCTAATTTAGGGGTCCTTACTTTTAACGACGAACAATCACTTACCATTGCTGATATCCCAGGCTTGGTAGAAGGTGCCAGTAATGGCAGAGGTTTAGGTCATAGATTTTTACAGCATATTGAGCGGACCGGGTTTCTTTTGCATATGCTGGATATAAATCAACCAAGTTCTGGAGATATTCTAAAAGATTTTTTTATCGTACAAGAGGAATTAAAACTATCCCATCCATCCCTGATGAAAAAGAATCAGGTGATCGTCCTAAACAAAATTGACCTCAAACCAATCAACGGTAAAGGTATCGATGAAATTTGTCATTCTTTTCATGAGTTAGGCTACGAGTGCCTTGCAATCTCTTCCCTTGCTGGAGAAGGTTTAGAGGAACTCAAACAATTACTAAAAGATAAAGCCCTTACATAAAAAAATGCCTAAAGTGAGCCCGCCCTGGTGCGACGTGATTTGAATATAGGCTTGATTCGGATATATCACCAATCCTGGTTTATCTTTGCTGAGCCAGCTTTTGTAGGTCTGGGCCAGGGCTAAAATTATAAGCGCTTAAAGTTTGACCAACTAGTAAAAAGTCTTTTACGAGCGATTTTGGCCACTTTTAGAAAAAAGATTTATAAAATGGGCATCATGAGCGAGTAAAAGGGCTTTTTACGAGACTATCAAAGTTTAACACAACAAGCCCAACAGACACGGTAAACACAAAGAACACAATTTATGAATAATATAAGGAAAAGCATACTGCAACCTGTCAAAAGGGTAGTCGTAAAAATTGGAAGCGGTGTGCTGACAACAAAAGAGGGGCTTAACCTGGATTTGATAAATGCCTTAAGTGAAGACATCTGCCACCTTATGGAAAAAAGAGGGCTAGAGATTATCCTTGTATCTTCAGGTGCCATTGCCTCTGGTCTAAAAAAAGTAGGGCTTTCTCAAAGACCGCAATCCATTTCCCAACAGCAAGCGCTTGCAGCAGTTGGTCAAAGCTCTTTGATGCTTGCGTATGAAGAGGTTTTCAGAAAACACGGACGTAAAGTGGCTCAGGTGTTAGTTACCAGAGATGATCTCACTAACAGAAAGAGATACCTCAATACTCGAAATACCCTTTTTACCCTTCTCAATTGGGAGATTATCCCAATCATCAACGAAAATGATACCGTCGTAGTAGATGAGATAAAATTTGGTGATAACGATAACCTTAGTGCTATGATAGCCAATCTTATGGGCGCTCACCTCGTTATCA
>JAFDDS010000104.1 GCA_019310745.1 Deltaproteobacteria bacterium
TGTAGCTCCCCAGATAACGATACCCTCATAGATAAAGGCTGGGGTCTCAAAAGTTTCTCCTTCATAATGCATTGAAAAAGCTCGTGGTTGAGAAGGATCAAGAAAAAATTGTAAAGGAACTTCAATCAAATGATCAACCTCACTCCTATTAAGGTTGAATTCATAGGGAAATGGTACTATTCCAACAAAAGGATGAACAATGAATCGAGACGTTATGGTAGTCATATCATCCAGCTGACCCAAGATCTCAATATCCTCTTCTCTAACCCCTATTTCCTCAAAAGTTTCTCTTTTAGCAGTACTTTCCAAATTATCATCCTTCTCATCTACTACACCACCAGGAAAGGATACCTCGCCCTTGTGGTATTCCACTGTATTTGCTCTCCTCATAAGAAGAAGCCAATAATGGCCATCCTTTATAAATAGAGGCAAAAGAACAGAAGCCTGGGTATATGTATCAACATTGTTTTCAATTCTCTTTGGCTCTCCTCGTGATAAAAGAGCCTTTAAATCATGTTTAAGCTGGTCCAAGTTTAGCACATCTATCTTTATCAAATAATTGGTACTGACTTTTGGGTTGGGGAAGTTGTCTTTTCAATAGTTGTTACAATGCTTCCACCCCTAAATATAGTTACCTTTCCACTCGATTCAGAAATAACTAAGGCAACTGAATCCGTGACCCCTGTGATAGCGGCAGCAGATGAATGTCTGGCACCCAAACCCTGGGGCATGGGTTCTCCATGGTGAGCAGCATTTAAATAGCGTCCAGCTGCCAAGACAACTCCATCATCTCTTATAATAAAGGCTCCATCAATAGAGGAAAATTCCTTTAATGTTTCTCGAACTTCGGACTTGGTAATATGCAAAATATCCTCAGGGTGACCTTGGAAGGGATTAAAAACTAACTGGTGGGAATATTGAAGCACCTTCTTATGATCACCCAAAACGAATGTAGTTCCTATAGGTCTCCCTTCTCTGCCCTCATATGCCATCTCCATGAGCAAAGTAAGAAGAGATTCGAATATGTCAGGTTTTATGTTCTTAGGAAAAGGCGATTCTTCAGCGAAACTGACAATTTCGGATTCATCCCCCACCTTCAATATCATTATGGTATCCATATAACCTTTCTCTATTTGCCCACCTATACACACCAAAATATCACCCTTAAATAATATTCCCTTGGAAATCCCTGCGAGAAAGCCAAATTTTAGATATCCATCTCTTGTCAGGTAAACATCAGGGAGCATAATGGTATTACATTGTAAGCCAATGGCCTTTTCTAAGGATAGTCCCTTTTTTGTTACTATTATAACCTTAAACTTCTTTCCCTCTGCTTTTAAAAAGGGTACAATGTCTGCCGAAGTCTCCATATTAACCAAAATAGCATCGGCCTTGATCTTATTTGCTATAGATGCAGCCTGCTTAAGCATTAGATCTGTCCAACCTGCCGATTTCATCTTTTTACTTTTTGGACCACTCTCCTCTTCAGATTGTTTACCATCAATAATTGATTGTCTCTGCTCTTTTTTCTTTTCCACGGTATCTGTTTCCACGATCTCTCCCCCTTCATGCCTGAGGTTCGTTGAGTTTATTGTGTCTCTTGTGTTTGTTAGGTTACAACACGATTAACTCAATAAACCCGACCAACCCGATAAACTCCGGTGTTACTCTCTTCCATAGGTTTCCATGTATTTATCAAATTCCTTTTTTGTTGTTATATCGATAGCTCTTTTCTCCCCTGAGATAAAAAGAGGAATCTCATTGTTATAGAGGTACGCTACTATCTCCCTTATACTGGCAACTGAAAAAAAAGGGATATCGGTTCTCGATGTAAATTCTGCTATAGGATTCGAGCCCTTTTTATCCAAGATAATATTTCCCTCTTTATCATAGGCAACTGTTGTCTGTTCCCTGTCTACTGCAATGCCTAGTCCTGTTATCGCACAGTTAAACCCGTGAAAATGGGATTCTCTAACAATTTTTTCTACAATCTCATACTTTGTATCCATAGAGGTTATGACATCATCAACAATAAATACCCTACAGGCATTAAAAAAGGTACCATTGACAAAAAGGGTAGCGGATGAGGACCTCTCACCATGTTTTTTTGGCTCTTTTCTGTCATAATCAAAAAGGAAATCATGGCCATGATAATGAAAAAGAGCAGCAGCTGTTGCTGAAGCAATTGCACTTCCTTTATAAGATGGCCCAACTATTATATCTATTTTATCTACGAGGGATGTGGAAACCAGCATCTCAGCAAAAAAAGAACCTATCTCAAGGAATAGTCGGCCTGTATTTAATTTCCCTAAGTTGACAAAATAGGGTGTTGGCCTACCGTCTTTCAGAATCAGATCCTTATCAAAAAAGAGGGCCCCTGTCTCTGCAAGCATTACACTCAAGCGTTTTTTATATTCTTCCATGCTTGACTTATTACACTATTTTACCAAAAAAAACAACACGATATTCAATGCTTATATCGAATAAGGAGGTAGCCAAAGCTCAACATTAACCATACAGCCAAAAATCAGAGATTGATTTTATGCAAACCAATGTATCTTAATATTTCAACCTGAAAAAACAACTTAAAGATCAGAAATCGATGTCACTTTACCCCATTGTTCCCCATTTCTTTATTTTCATAACTATTAGATTCCATCAGCATGCACTTTAGGCACACCCGTCTCTCTTAAGACTTTAAAAAGCTCTCTTTCTGTAATGTATCTTACGTAGTGGCAAGCTCCCATGTCCTGAGGCGAATGTCAGCAAAGAGTTGACGGAAACCTCTTTTGACTTTTAAGAAAACCTGCCCGCCATGGCATACGATCTTACCGGTTATCTGATATAATCTCCATCGCATAGTCCAAACCTGGTTTCGATGCCATGAGGTAGCCAGGGTTTTTAAAATAAACAACCGAAAAAGATTATATGCTACGATGCCAATCCTAAAGAAGACGGGATTGGCCTCACATTGCCCGCACGGTATCCTTTCCATACCGAAACCTACATTTAACTCCTTTATCCGGTTTTCACTGCACTCCCCTCGTTGATTGTACCATGTTACCACATCCTTTGCTGATTCCATCTTATTGGTGGCTATCACGGTATGCTTTACACTTACATCTTCTTGAATAAAGATATCGCTATGAAAGGCCCTGCTGATCACAATAAGACGGAATGCTTTGTCTTGTTCATGGAGTGGATTGTCTCTGCGATATGGCCAACAATTGGCATATAGCCCTTACATTCCTTATAGGTCATCTTTGCTGATTGTTTCTCAGCTTCAATACCTGTGGCATCTATATCAAGGGTCTAAGCCTTGATCCAATCATATCGTTCGACCTGGAGGTTCTCGACAGGCTGCTCCCATTTGTTAGGCACATGGGAGCACATAGCAGGCGAGTGCTTGCATCCCGTCTATTAGTGGGCCACTCCAAGGAATCGAAAGTTTTCTCCTCTTTGAAAAATACCTTATTGAAGATTCATCTTAAAATGTGTAAAAAATACAAAATTATGAGAAGTTTAATTACTGTTCTTGGTAAAATTTAAGGTATGTAATTACGTGGAGTAATTGTGAAAACAAAAAAAAAGATGGCTATTATTTCCAGTTATTTTGCTGGCGAGACCTATGGACTTCTTGGACCTCAGATGGCTGCTACTGTTATCCAGGAAAATACGCCTTATAATTGTATTGTGATAGCTGTTGCACGGGAGGATGATAAAGCCCATCTCAAGAGAGCTCTCGCTGATTATTTTGGCGTGGAAAGGCCGATAATTGGCTTCTCAACCCTGGGTGGCCGAAAAGATCTTTTTTCCTTTGCCAAGGAATGTAAGGCCGAAGGCGCTCTCACTATCCTGGCAGGACCCCAGGCCGATGTGGACTATCTGGGAGAAAACAACTGCCAAGAGCATCCCTGCCGATTCCAAGGTCTTACAGAAAATTTCAAATTTTCTTTGCATGGGCCAGCAGAACAGGCTGCCTATCTTTTGCAGCATCTGGATAAAAATGCATGGAAGGACACTCCCGGATTGCTCTATGTGGATAAAAATAACAGAATTATCCAAAACCCAAAAAATACGTGGAAGGAAGAGTACTTACAAAAAGTACACTGGAGCAATATATACAGGATAGGAAAATCAGGACTTGTTTCTCATACAATAACTACCGGGCAAATATTGCAACAGATAGGGTGTCCTTATGCAGCACAAAAAAAATTGGTCGAGATAGACTACCCCGCAGCCATAGAAGGTATCGATACACAAAAAGTAAAACTTCCCTTAAAGGGGTGTAGCTT
>JAFDDS010000105.1 GCA_019310745.1 Deltaproteobacteria bacterium
CACCACCGCTTTAGGGGCTGACAGCGGCATTAAGATGGGTTTTCCTGTGTTTACAGGCGCTTTAGGCTCTACTGAAATTGGCCGGGTCAACTGGGAAGACATCGCTGCAGGTGCAGCAATCTCTGGTGTAATTGTTGTTGCAGGAGAAAACATTTGTGGCATGGATCCACAGGCAGAGTTCAAGAATGGCAAGATTGTTAAGTCGCCCGAAATGGAACGTCGGATTAATTCATTCAAAAGATGGTATAATGGCAAAGGCGGGGTTATTGTTCAGGCTAATGTGGAAGACACTAAACTTGGGGTACCTGAGTACGTCATTGAGAAACTGGGTGTGGAGATATTCGAACTGAAATGGGGACAAGGCGCAAAAGACATCGGGGGCGAGGTGAAACTGCCAAGCCTGGAGAGGGCCTTACAGCTCAAAGAGTGCGGCTATATCGTGCTCCCTGATCCCACAAATCCGGCTGTCCAGACTGCCTTTCAGGCTGGAGGTATCTCTGAATTCGAAAGACACTCAAGGCTTGGCATGGTGGATGAGGATTCTTTTCATCAAAGCGTACAATATCTTCGTAACATCGGTGCAAAGCATGTGACCTTAAAGACTGGTGCTTACCGACCTGTTGATCTGGCTCGTGCCATAAAATACTCGTCCGATTCAAAGATAGATTTATTGACTATCGACGGTGCAGGTGGAGGAACAGGTATGAGCCCCTGGAGAATGATGAATGAGTGGGGTATACCAACCGTTCAACTGGAAAGTCTGGCCTATCAGATGTGTGAACGCCTTAAGGCAAAAAGCGCTTACATTCCTCCCATTGCCATTGCTGGTGGGCTTTCATTGGAGGACCACATTTTTAAGGCCTTAGCCCTTGGAGCACCCTATGTTAAAGCTATCTGCCTGGGGCGGGCCATAATGACTGCCGCTATGGTAGGCAAAACTCATGGCAGATTAATGGCAGAAAAAATGAACTCGAAAGGCCAAAACATTGAAGAAGGGTACTTTAGGCTTTTTACCGTTAGCTCGCAGTTAAAAGAGCGCCTTGGGAAAGATTTCGCCAATATTCCTGCTGGGGCCATTGGTATGTACTCATACATTGATCGTCTACGACAAGGTCTGCAGCAACTCATGGCAGGTGCAAGGAAATTTTCCTTAAAGTATATTGATCGCAATGATCTGGTCGCTCTAACCCGGGATGCAGCGGATGTGTCTGGAATTCCCTATGTTATGGAATCAGACCAGGAAGAGGTCAATAAAATTTTAGGATAATCTATCGAACGGAAGGAGATTAAAATGCTCAACATTATTTGTAAACATGCATGCAAGGATTGTTACGCTCGTAGGGTTTGTGCACTACAGGCTATTGAGGAACAAGAGGGCGCAATATACATAGATACGGAAAATTGCATAGGCTGCGGGTGTTGCAAAACGGCCTGTGTCACTTTTGGTTACAAGGCCCTGGAAGATAAAACAACTGAATGGCTCATGGGAGCGACATAGTATCAACCGTAAGGCTTTTTAAAGGCCTTCACTGAAAATGTACAGCGCCCTGGGCAATCAAATGTGAAAAGGAGCTTGCCATGAACAGCAAAAACTCAAAAATAATTCACGCCACAGAGTTCCATTGCCAAACACCACTCAAATTCTATGAGCACTGTAGCTCATGTCCTCAATTTGATGAATGTGCTGATTTGTCTTTGATAAAGGAAGTTCTACGCATGAAAAAGTCTATTAACTACAATAGGGATCTTTATTCGGCAAGAGGGGAGTTAGAAGGGAGTAGACATAGCGTAGATTCTAACGCATTTCATTGCATTGCGCCACTCTACTTTTTTGAAAAAACTCGAAAAAAATGCCCCCATGAGGGACACTGTCGCGAAGAAGGATTGCTTCTGGCTCTGCTGACAGGAAAGAAAAAATTGGACTATAATCATAGAGTGATCATATAGCTCTCACAAGTCTATTCCTTGACTAAAAATCCTTTTTTTGATAGTTTTTTATAAATTTCACCATAGTGTAGTAACTCTGAGAAAAGGGGCACCATAATCTGAACACCGAGGCCCGGTTTCTTACAAAAAGATACGGGTTTTTTAATGGTCTATGTGCGTAATCAAATAATATGAAGAGAGATCAGGTTAAGGAAACTCAGGGAAAACAATCAATAGACGAGGAAAACGTGGCAGAAGAAAAAACAGGTTTTGACAACGAGCGATACATTAGAGAACAGACCGCTGCAATCCTCGAAAGGGTTAAAAGATTTAACAACAAACTCTATCTCGAATTTGGGGGTAAACTGCTTTATGATTATCACGCTTCGAGGGTTTTACCCGGGTATGATCCGAATGCAAAAATAAAGCTTTTACAGCAGTTAAAAGATAAGGCAGACATCCTACTTTGCATTTATGCCGGGGATATTGAAAGAAAAAAAATAAGAGCAGACTTTGGCATTACCTATGATTCCGATGCCCTCAAACTTATCGACGATTTACGAGGGTTGGGAATCGATGTACTGGGTGTAATAATAAACCGTTTCGATAATCAACCAGCCGCCACATTGTTTAAAAATAAATTGGAAAGGAGAGATATAAAGGTTTACACCCATCGTTATACAAAAGGATATCCGACCGATGTAAACCTGATAGTCAGCGACGAAGGTTACGGAGCAAATGAATATATTGAAACAGAAAAGCCCCTGGTCATTGTTACAGGCCCAGGTCCAGGCAGTGGAAAGTTAGCCACGTGCCTTTCTCAATTATATCATGACTACAGGAAAGGGGTTAAATCAGGGTATGCCAAATTTGAGACCTTTCCTATATGGAATCTACCTCTTAAGCATCCTGTTAATGTAGCATATGAGGCAGCAACTGCTGATATCAAAGATTTTAACCTCATTGATCCCTTCCATTTAGAATCATACGATCTCATAGCGGTCAACTATAACCGCGATGTCGAGATATTCCCTGTTCTAAAAAGAATATTAGAAAAAATAACTGGTGGCGAATCATTTTACAAATCTCCAACAGATATGGGAGTGAATCGAGCAGGTTTTGCTATAACTGATGATGGACTCACAGGTACGGCAGCCAAGCAGGAAATTATCAGACGTTATTTTCGATACCAATGTGAATATGTGATGGGGTTTGGAGACAAGGAGACTGTCCAGAGGGTAGAGCTTTTTATCCGGGATTTTAATTGTAAACCAGAGCACAGGAGTGCTGTTGAACCGGCACGCCAGGCTGCTAAAGATGCACAAGAGGCAAATAAAGGGAATGAAGGCATTTATTGTGGGGCAGCCATTGAATTAAAGGACGGCACCATAGTTACTGGCAATAACTCTCCTCTTATGCATGCAGCATCAAGTCTTATTTTGCATGCCATAAAGCACTTGGCAGAAATTCCCAATAAAATAAAATTGTTGCCTTCCCACATAACGGATTCAGTCAAAAATCTCAAGACTGAAATCCTGAATGAGAAAACTGTTAGCCTGGATTTGAACGAAACCTTGATTGCCCTTGGTATCAGCGCTACGACAAATTCTGCTGCTCAATTAGCTATTGAGAAGTTAAAAGAACTTCAGGGCTGTGAGGTCCATATAACACACATCCCCACACCGGGAGATGAAGCGGGGTTAAGACGGTTGGGCGTTAACCTGACAAGTGATCCAAATTTTCCCACAAAAAATCTCTTCATCTCCTGAATATACAAAACTAAGGGTGTGTATCCATATTGATTAGAAAGTCTCCATCTATAAGGAAACTACTTGATAAATTTTTCTCTTCATACTATTTTCCAAATCAATATAATCTTCTATGGATTGAGCATTTTAATTATATTTAAGGGGGTGGGCAATGCCCAAACGTACCGATATACATAAGATTATGATTATCGGTTCTGGTCCTATTATTATCGGCCAGGCCTGTGAATTCGATTACTCCGGTACCCAGGCCTGCAAGGCCCTAAAGGCACTTGGTTATGAGATTGTCTTAGTCAATTCTAACCCGGCAACCATCATGACCGATCCAGAAATGGCCGATATTACCTATATTGAGCCACTCAATGTAGAGACCATGGAAAAGATTATTGCCCATGAGCGGCCAGACGCCCTTTTACCAAATCTCGGAGGACAGTCTGGGCTTAATCTTTCTTCAGAGTTGTCCAAAAAGGGGATTCTTGATAAATATCATGTGACAATCATTGGTGTAGCAATAGATGCAATCGAGCGGGGTGAGGACCGCATTGAATTTAAGGCCACCATGGAGGGGTTGGGCATCGACATGCCTAAAAGTGCGCCAGCAT